>NZ_CAMLFD010000005.1:0-136536 GCF_946479295.1 uncultured Apibacter sp. | reverse complement strand
TACTATTCTTATTTCCCTTTTTTATAACTCAATTTTTTCCTCCCATCCCTCACTCTTCCCTTTAATTCATTCTCTATTCATCTTTATATTATAACTTATTCTTTTATTATATTTAGAATTTGATTACTATCATATTATTGTGTTAGTTATTTAAATTCCTCGCCCCTATCTTAATCTTCTATCCTACTTTTTTATATTTCAAAGAAGATATTTTTTAAATATGATTATAATATAAGTTAACTTAAATTATATAATAAAAAAGACTGCTAATATACATAGCAGTCTTTTTAAATTTTCGATATTTTCTAAGCTTATTATCTTTTAGCTCTATATTCACTAACAGTTAATTGCTTTCTTCCCTTTGCTCTACGTCTTGCTAAGACTTTTCTTCCATTAGCTGATGCCATTCTCTCACGAAAACCATGCTTGTTTCTTTTCTTTCTTTCTGAAGGTTGAAATGTACGTTTCATCGGTTGTTATCTTATATCTTTATATTCGTTAATCTTATTTGAGATAGCAAAGATACTATTTATTTTTTATATTCCTACTTTTAATTGTGTTTTTGTGTAATTTTTTGCATATATCTTTAATGCTATTATACTTTTATACTATTCAATAAAGATTATTAGGTTTAAAATAACACATTTTTGATTGTCACAATTTTAATCACTAATAATTTTTATGTGTACAATATCCTATTTTATAAGATATGATTTCATTTTTATTAATGAATTAATTAATTTTTAAATTTTGTATTTTTCTATATTATTTTAAAATATACTTATTTTCAATAAATTATTGAAAATAAAAAAGCTATCTTAAAAAAGATAGCTTTTTATATAATTGTTTAACTTTATAAAACCATAATAAATGGATATTATCCGTTTATTTTAGCAATTCTTTGGATCAATTCCACAACCTTATTGGAATATCCCCACTCATTATCATACCAGCTAACTACTTTAACAAAAGTAGGACTTAATTGAATACCTGCTTTGGCGTCAAAGATTGATGTACGTGGATCTGTAATAAAGTCTGAAGATACTACTTCTTCATCTGTATATCCTAATATTCCTTTTAATTCACCTTCAGATGCTTCTTTCATTGCTTTACAAATTTCATCGTAGGTAGCTTCTTTAGCTAAGTTAACTGTTAAGTCTACTACTGAAACATCTAAAGTAGGTACACGGAATGCCATACCTGTTAATTTTCCATTTAGAGAAGGAATTACTTTTCCTACTGCTTTTGCTGCTCCTGTTGAAGATGGAATTATATTTCCTGCTGCTGCACGACCTCCTCTCCAATCTTTAGCTGACGGACCATCAACAGTTTTTTGGGTTGCAGTGGTAGCATGTACGGTAGTCATTAAACCTTCTAAGATACCAAATTTATCATTCAGTACTTTAACAACCGGTGATATACAGTTTGTAGTACATGATGCATTTGAAATAAATTGAGTCCCTTTTACGTAGGTATTATCATTTACACCACATACGAACATAGGAGTATCGTCTTTAGATGGCGCAGACATAACTACATATTTTGCTCCTGCATCAATGTGTCCTTGTGCTTTATCTTTAGTAAGGAATAATCCTGTTGATTCAACTATATATTCTGCTCCGATGTCTCCCCATTTAAGGTCTGCCGGATTCTTTTCAGCAGTTACTCTGATTGCTTTTCCATTTACTACTAGCTTTCCGTCTTTAACTTCTATTGTTCCATCAAATTTACCATGAACAGTATCATATTTTAGCATGTAGGCCATATATTCAACATCAATAAGGTCGTTAATACCAACAACTTCTATATTCTCATTATGTTGAGCAGCACGGAATACTAATCTTCCAATACGACCGAAACCATTAATACCAATTTTAATTTTTGACATAATACTTCTTTTTAACGTTATTTAAATTAATTTTTTATTTTATCTATGTAGAAAGGATATCGGCTACTTTTATAAGATCCTTGTCTATTTCATTATGTTTTTTTATTGCATCTTCTATTGGAGTAAAAACAACTTTACTTGATTGCATACCTGCCATAACATTCGATTTACCTGCCATTAACCCTTCAACTGCAGCTACTCCTAGCCTTGAAGCTAAAACTCTATCCGCAACAGTTGGTGATCCACCTCGTTGAATATGACCTAATACAGTGACTTTAACGTCAAATTCAGGATATTTCATCTTAGTGAATTTAGCTAAATCATATACACCTCCCAATTTTTCTCCTTCTGCAACTACTACAATGCTGGAAGTTTTACCTTTTTGTTTAGCATTATCGAAAGAAGCAAACAAATCTTCTATACTATCTTTTTGCTCTGGGATAAGTATATCTAAGGCTCCAGTAGCTATTCCACTATTGAGTGCTATAAATCCGGCATCTCTTCCCATAACTTCTATAAAGAAAACCCTATTGTGAGAAGTTGCCGTATCTCTGATCTTATCAATCGCATCAACTACGGTATTGAGTGCTGTGTCATATCCTAAGGTAAAATCCGTACCGAATATATCATTATCAATAGTTCCCGGTATTCCAATGAAAGGAATTCCTTGTTCTTTTTGAAATATTGTTCCTCCCGTAAACGATCCGTCTCCTCCTATAACAACCAATGCATCTATATTATGTTTTTTAACTGTCTGTGCAGCTTTAGCTCTTCCTTCAATTGTTCTAAATTCATCGGATCTTGCAGATTTAAGTTCAGTTCCTCCTCTATTAATTAGGTTTCTAACTGAACGAGGACCTAAATCAACAACTAAATCATTAATTAGTCCATCATATCCCATCCTTATTCCACAACATTCAATTCCATAATAATTAGCAGCTCTTACAACTGATCTTATGGCAGCATTCATTCCCGGAGAATCCCCTCCGGAGGTTAAAACACCTATTTTCTTTATTTTACTAATGTTTTTAGACATGTTTTTTTATAAATTTTTACATTCTAAGATCATACAAATATACTAATCATTTGTGGATTTTGCATTAATAAATGGACATATATAAATAGATATATATCATATTATCTTATATTGATTTAAAATTTAATTTTTATTAAATTTGTAGCTAATCTTCTTCTCACAAAGAATAAGCTAAATATTTATTTTATATCCACATTTTTTGCTTTATCTATATTTTTAAATATGGTTATTTAAACTTTGGTATTTAATAAATTCTACTTATCAATTTTTCAAAAATAATACCAGTATACTTGATTATTGCCGGTTTACGTTGATTTATAATACTCTGTTTCAAAAATTTCAGATCTTAGCTTGATTAAAATTATTATTTTATTTTAAGCTTCCGACCATGTCTTCTGGTTTCACCCATTGATCAAATTGTTCGGCAGTAACTAATCCTAAGTTAATAGCTTCTTCTTTTAGTGTGGTACCATTTTTATGTGCTGTTTTTGCAATTTTTGCAGCGTTTTCGTAGCCTATATGTGTATTTAAAGCTGTTACCAGCATTAATGAATTGTTTACTAATTGTTTTATCCTTGAATAATTGGGTTCAATACCGATCGCACAATGTTCGTGGAAAGAATTACAAGCATCTCCTAATAATTGTGCGGATTGTAAAAAATTATAGGCCATAACTGGCTTGAAGACATTTAATTCATAGTTTCCTTGAGTTCCTGAAAATGATATTGTTGTATCGTTTCCAAGTACTTGAGCACAAACCATGGTCATTGCTTCATTTTGTGTAGGATTGACTTTACCGGGCATAATGGAAGATCCTGGTTCATTTTCGGGTATAAATAACTCCCCTATCCCACTTCTTGGTCCAGATGCTAGTAATCGTATATCTTGAGCTATTTTAAATAAAGATACTGCTAATTGTTTTAAAGCTCCATGGGTTTCTACTATTGCATCATGTGCTGCTAAAGCTTCAAATTTATTGGGCGCTGTTATAAATGGTAAACCTATAAATTTGGAAATGTATTCTGCCACTTTTACATCATATCCTTTAGGGGTATTTAAACCGGTACCAACAGCTGTTCCTCCTAGAGCTAATTCTGATAAATGTGATAGGGTATTTTTGATAGCTTTTATGGCATGTTCTAATTGGGCTACATATCCTGAAAATTCTTGTCCAAGTGTTAATGGAGTAGCATCCATTAAATGTGTCCTTCCTATTTTAACTACATCTTTAAATTTTTCTGATTTTTCTTGTAATGTGTTTTTTAATTTTTCAACTGCAGGCAAGGTATGAGTTACTACTTTCTTGTATGCTGCAATATGCATCGCTGTAGGAAATGTATCATTTGATGATTGGGATTTATTTACATCATCATTAGGATGTATCGGACTTTTTTCTCCCAATTTTCCGCCTCCTAATACCAGTGACCTATTAGATATGACTTCATTTACGTTCATATTAGATTGGGTGCCGGATCCGGTTTGCCAAATAACTAATGGAAATTGATCATTTAAATCGCCTTTGATAATTTCATCGCATACTTTAGCAATTAAATCCCTTTTTTCAACCGGTAATACTCCCAAATCGCTATTTGCATAGGCCGCTGCTTTTTTTAAATAACCAAATGCTTCTATAATCTCTTTAGGCATTGATCCTTCGGGACCAATTTTAAAATTATTTCTTGATCTTTCAGTTTGGGCTGCCCAATATTTATCTCCGGGAACTTGAACTTCTCCCATAGTATCTTTCTCAATACGGTAATTCATGGTAAGTTTATATTATTATATTTATATTATACAAAAATAAAAAAAATCAGCCAAGGGGGCTGATTTTTTATCTAAATAAAATACTAACTTTTTATTTATCTCTATTTTTAGCTTGATTCATTTTTTGTTTTTGAATTTGTTTTTGTTGTT
This sequence comes from uncultured Apibacter sp., assembly GCF_946479295.1. Classification (NCBI taxonomy): domain Bacteria; kingdom Pseudomonadati; phylum Bacteroidota; class Flavobacteriia; order Flavobacteriales; family Weeksellaceae; genus Apibacter; species uncultured Apibacter sp. The sequence goes on along the minus strand of NZ_CAMLFD010000005.1, from coordinate 131,698 downwards.
CTTGAGCTTGTTCCAACATTGCTTGCATTTTCTCTTGCCATTTACTTTTTTTCTTTTTAGGCTTGGCTTTGTTTTCCTGCATTTTTGCATGTAACTTTTCTTCGTTAATCAAAAAGTTTTTGATTAATACAATTAAAAGTATATTGATTGCGTTGGACACCAAATAATACCAAGAAAGACCAGAGGCATAAGAATTTAACCAAAAAATAAACATAACCGGCATCAGATACATCATAAATCTCATATCGGGCATACCTTCTTGCGTTGGTGCTTGCATCGTAGAAGTGGACATTTTAGTATAAATTAATAGTACTAAGCAATAAAGTATAGTAAATAAACTTATATGATTCCCATAAATACTTGATAATATAGGTATATGTGTAGTCCATTCATAAATAGAATCATATGCAGTAAGATCATCTGCCCAAAGAAAGGATTGTCCTCTTAAAGCTATATTATTCGGGAAAAATCGAAATAATGAATAGAAAATAGGTATTTGTATTAAGGCAGGTAAACATCCTGCTAAAGGATTTACTCCAACCTTTCTGTACAAATCCATAGTTGCTTGTTGCTTCTTTAGCGGATCAGAATTTTTATGTTTTTCATTTAATTCATCAATTTCTGGTTTAAGTATTCGCATTTTTGCTCCTTGTATGTATTGTTTATACATAATTGGAGAGGTAACTAATTTAACAACGATGGTCATTAAGAAAATAATCCATCCTGCAGCAATTCCGAATTTTGACAAGAATTCATAAATCCATAAATAAAATATACATAACCATTTCATCCATCCAAAAGGAATGTTATAGTAGAATTGTTTACTATCTCCATTATCGGCTTTATAAGATTTTAGCAAATCATAGTTTAATGGAAGAAAGTTCCAGGTATATTTTTGATTAATTTCTCCTTGTTGAACGGGAACTATACTCGTAAAAGAGAAATTTTTAAGATAATCGGGATTATCTCTTTCTGCTTCTTGAGTTCCTTTGGATTTATAAAACCCATTCTGAGCTTCTAAAATGGTAGCAAAGAATTGTTGTTTTATGCTTATCCAATCAATTTTATCTTTATCTTCAGTAAATCCGTTGGTATCGTAATCAGTCTGCGAATAATCGTTTAAGCTGTATCTAAATTCTGTATAGGTTGTTTCTTGCGACTTTCCTTTCTCCAGCGCAATTGCATTTTGATTCCAATTTAACATGGCATCTTGCTGATTGGTAATTTGTGATAATCCTTTTGTAAGAATTTGAAATTCTAAAGAATATTTACCTTTTAATGCGTAACGAAATTGTATAAAGCTATCATTTTCTAAATTGGCGGTAAGAACAGTTACATTTCCTTCTTTTGAAGGTGTAAAAGTCAAATCTCTTGTATTGATAATTTTACCCGATTTATCTTTGAAAGAAATATTAAAATCAGTATTGTCTTTATTTACAAGAAATAAGGGTTTTTTATGTGATGCATTATCTTTATCGTAAGCCGTCCATTTTTTTAAACGTACTTCACGCAATTGCGCACCTAATGTACTTATTTTTACATCGATTTCATCATTTGAAAAAGGTAATAATTCTAATTTTGCCTGAGCTAATGAATCTGGCTTTACCGATGCTATTTTTTCATGTGATATCTGAACTTTATTTTCAGAGCTGATTACTTGATGTTCAGTTTTTTGAGCTTCATCTATAGCTTTTTTTTGCTGATTATTGGAATAAACCAAAAATCCGATTAGAATAATCCCTATAAGAATAAAACCAATCAGCTGGTTTTTATCAAATTTGCTTTCTTGTTGCATTCTTTACTTTATTTATTTGATAATTTTGAGATGCTTTAACTAATGCCATAAATAACGGATGCGGAGAAGCTACAGTACTTTTATATTCCGGATGATATTGTACTCCTATAAAAAACGGATGATTTTTTACTTGAATAACTTCTACTAAACCGGTATCCGGATTAGTTCCAATAGCCTCTAAACCATTGTTTTCGAATTCATTTATATATTCATTATTGAGTTCATATCTATGTCTATGTCTTTCTTCTATATTCTGAGAATTATAGATTTTTTCAACAATTGAACCTTTTTTCAATTTGCATGCCCATGCTCCTAGTCTCATAGTACCTCCTTTATTGGAAACATTTTTTTGCTCTTCCATAAGACATATAACCGGTGCTGATGTCTGTAAATTAAATTCAACACTATCGGCATCTTTATATCCTAATACATTTCTTGCAAACTCTATTACAGCAATTTGCATCCCAAGACAAATTCCAAAGATAGGTATTTTATTCACTCTAGCATATTGACAAGCAACTATTTTTCCTTCTATGGCGCGATCTCCAAAACCCGGAGCAATAATTACTCCGTCTACATCTTTTAGGTAATCGGAAATATTTTCGTAGGTGAGATCTCCACTGTATATCCATTTAATATTGACTTTAGTTTCTAAAGTAGCTCCTGCATGTATCAATGCTTCAACAATAGATTTGTAAGAATCTTGTAGCGAAACATATTTACCTACTAAAGCTATTTCAACGTTATTTTTTGGATTTTTATATTTTTCCAAAAAATCGTTCCATTGCTTTAAGTCCGGCTTCTTATCTGTAGATAAACCTAATTCTTTTAATACTAAAGCATCAAAATTTTGATTTTGTAGGTACAAAGGAACTTCGTAAATGGTTGGAAGATCTTTACTTTCTATAACATTATCTATATTTAGATTACAGAATAAAGCAAGTTTTGATCGTACTTCTTTGGAAATTGAACATTCAGTTCTGCAAACTAAAAAATTAGTTTGTACTCCATATTCCATCAGTTGACGTACGGAATGCTGTGACGGTTTAGTTTTTAGCTCTCCACTCGCTGCTAAATAAGGAATTAATGTCAGATGAACTACAATGGAATTTTGATATCCTAATTCCCAACGTAATTGACGGACACTTTCTACATAGGGTAATGATTCTATATCACCTACCGTTCCTCCTATTTCAGTAATAATAATATCAAAATCTCCTTTTTTCCCTAATATTTTAATTCTTCTTTTTATTTCATTAGTAATATGAGGAATAACCTGTACGGTCTTACCTAGAAAGTCTCCTCTTCTTTCTTTGTCAATAACAGTTTGATATATTTTACCGGTAGTAACATTATTATCTTTACTGGTAGGACTATTTAAAAATCTTTCGTAATGACCTAAGTCCAGGTCGGTTTCAGCTCCATCTTCAGTAACATAACACTCTCCATGCTCATAGGGATTTAATGTTCCCGGATCAATATTTATATAGGGATCCAACTTTTGAATGGTTACTTTATAACCTCTGGCTTTTAGTAGCATACCTAAAGAAGCAGCGACAATTCCCTTCCCAAGCGAAGAAGTAACACCACCTGTAACAAATATGTATTTTGGAGAAGATTGGTCAGACATAATTTTAAAATTTAAATGATTTAGTTTATATAGTTTAGGATAGTTCAGTCAGTACCAATAAAAAAAGGCAAGCTACCTGCATCACACCGCTACAACCGTTTACCTTTGCTGCGTTCCCACCCTGGAGGATTCACAGGAGCTGGTTGTGCAGGACTTGCCGGTGCAAAAATATAACTTTTTACAAAAAATACAAAATAATGCCACTTTTTTGAAAAATATTTTTTACTTCTGTCGTTAAATAAATTTGATTTTGCAGGTATCTCAAAAAATATAAATCATTTAATTTATTTTAATTTTAAATCAAAAAAAGCATTTTATATTTATTAAAATTTCATAAATATTTTCAATTATCAAAAAAGTATATAAAATAACATCTTAATTTTTTCAAACTAACCAATTTCTATTATAATAAATCAAGATATGAACAGTATCGATTACATGTATTTATTGATTGTGTAAATCAGTATTTTTTATCCAAAATTATATAAATAAAATAAACAAGGATATTTTATCACAACTTATATTATCCAATATATGAAGCTAATTATGATTATTTGAAAGAATTGTAGATAGAAAATCAATTATTTTAAATAGTAAATGATTGGTTCAAGTAGGACTATCTTGATAAATATTTTCCAGTATGGTTAATGGTAATTTAGTTGGAGTTAGAGAAGTTATCTAATTAGTAAATCTAAAATATGAAACGAACCATATTTCATCAACAATACAGAAAATAATTCTTTAAAAATATTTGAAAATATACAGTTTAGATGGTAAAGAAATCATTACTAATAAAAATATTTAATGACATAATTAGTAATACTTAGTATATTTTAAATAAGTGTTAAAAATGGAATCATTAAAAAAATTATTTATATACTCTCTTTTAGTCTAATAATTGTATTGAATAGATGTTCGGAAAAAATATATAAAAAAAAGAAATTCGCAATTATTACATATAATTTATAAATAATTATTATAGGAATAATTTTAATATTGTCAAATGTATCATTAAAAATAATTCGAAATTAAAATTAAGCCTTAAAGAAAGATTTAAATATCATCAATTTTGTTTTCTTTTTCACAAAAAATTATTACTATCTTAGCTACTGATCAAAATACCTAAAGACATGAATATAAAATTACGGCTAATTATTCTAGTTTTTCTACAATATTATATATGGGGTGCTTGGTTGATTTCCTTAGGAGGATATGCAGGATTGCCTGTTAATGAAGGTGGATTAGGATTTACTGGAATTCAAATTGGCAGTTTATTTGCAACTATGGGATTTACTTCACTTTTTATGCCCGGTTTACTTGGTATAGTTGCCGATCGTTGGTTAAATGCTGAAAAGGTATTAGGAATAAGTCACATTTTAGCAGCCATATTTATCTTTATGGCATCACAAGTTAAAGAATATCATATATTCTATCTTTATCTATTTTTGCATACCTGTTTTTATATGCCAACAATTTCATTGACTAATTCAGTTTCTTATAATGCTCTTGAAAAAAATGGATTAAATTCAGTAAAAGATTTTCCTCCCATACGAGTATGGGGTACCGTAGGCTTTATTGCTGCAATGTGGACGGTAGATTTCTTAGGTTTTGCAAGAAATTCAGTGCAGCTTTTTATCAGCGCGGGGGCGGGAATTATTATGGCTCTATATTCTTTCACTATGCCGAATACCCCTCCAACCAGAAATAATAACAATAAAGGATTGATACATGCTTTAGGTTTAGATGCCTTTGTTTTATTAAAAAATAAAAAAATGGCTATATTTTTCTTTTTCTCCATGCTATTGGGTTGCTCTTTACAAATAACCAATGCTTTTGGTGGACCATTTCTAGATAGTTTTAAATCTACTTATCCAAATTCATTCGGCGTTAAGCATCCTAATCTTTTATTATCCATATCGCAGATATCTGAAACCTTATGTATTTTATTAATTCCTTTCTTTTTACAAAAATTTGGAATTAAAAAAGTGATTATGATTAGTATGTTTGCCTGGTTTTTACGATTCAGTTTATTCGGTTTAGGAAATCCTGAAAATAAAATTTATCTTTTAATTCTCTCAATGATTGTTTATGGAATGGCTTTCGATTTTTTCAATATATCCGGATCATTATTTGTAGACAACGAAACAGATAAAAGCATTCGTTCCAGCGCTCAAGGTTTATTTATGATTATGACTAATGGATTAGGTGCAATTTTAGGAAGTTATGGAAGTGGATGGGTAGTTGAACATTTTACTGTAAATGGTATAACAAATTGGCCATATGTTTGGTTTACCTTTGCTGCTTATTCTTTAATTATATTTATTATTTTTCCTTTTGTTTTTAATCCTAAAAAATCATCCAAATAATTATAGTATATACTTTAATGTTTTTGCAAATATCCACCCTGTTAAAATCCCCATAAATGTACCTGTAAGAATATCTAGAGGAAAATGAACTCCTACATATATTCTACTATATGAAACTAATAAAGCCCAGGAAAATAACAAAATTGGTGCATATTTATGGTTTCTATAAAAAAGAATGGATAAGTAAGTAGCTAAAGCAAACGAATTAGCTGCATGAGCAGAAAAATAGCAATAGGATCCTCTGCATTTTTCGATAACCAATCTAAACAATCCATCCAATTCAGGATTTCTACAAGGTCTAGGACGCTGTATCCAATTTTTAAATATAGAAGATGTCGTATCGGTTAATACTATCATAAGTCCAATGCTTGCTCCGATCATAAAGACTTTTTTCCAACCATATTTCTCCCATATCACTAAAAAAATAAAAACATAAGTTGGAATCCAATAGTATTCATTAGTAATAAGTAACCAAAAAGAATCAAACTTAGGAGTTCCTAAATTATTTAAATATAAAAATAATTTTACGTCCCACTCTATTAAATTATCCATCATTTTCTTTTAATAGGACCATCGATAGTATCATCCAAAAGATCATTCAAATTATTAGTAACTTCGTTCGATGTTTTATCCATATTTTTTTTGGCCTCACTTATCTCGTCTTCAATTTGTTTGACAGCCCCATTATTATCTATTTGAGACATAACTTCTCTTTTTATATTATCGGTAGCATCCTTCATAGCACGTACTCCCTGCCCTAAGCCTCTAGCTATTTCAGGGATTTTATCCGGGCCAAATAATAATACTACAACCAATAATATAACTATAATTTCTCCAAAACTCACTGTATTAGATTTAATTTTTACAAATTTACAACTTTATCAAACGTATTTTTCTTATTTAATAAATATTTAATTATTATCAAACCATTCTTTTATAAATTATCAAATATTTAATAATATCATTTATAAATCATCGTTTCTTCATTCATAAGTAATAATTTATATAAAATTAAAAAGGATCTTGAATAACAAGATCCTTTTTAACTATATTTTTTTAGTTATTTATTTTACAGATGAAGATAATTTAGGATTAGATGCTTCTTTATCATATTTGTATCTAGTTAAATCGTAAGATAAAGAAGATGCAATGTAAATTGAAGAATACATACCAAAAGTAAAACCTAAAAATAAAGCGAACATAAACCCTTGTAAAGTCTCACCTCCAAAGAAGAAAATAATTACTGTTACCATAATAGTGGATACTCCAGTATTAATAGTTCTTCCTAAGGTATGATTAATGGCATCATTATACAATTCTTCCAATGTCATAAGATGATGAGCATTATTTTTCTTATTTTCTCTAATTCTATCAAATACAATTACAGTATCATTAATAGAATATCCAATAATTGTCAGAATCGCAGCAATAAAAGATTGATCGATTTCAACTGAAAAAGGAATAATCTTCAACCAGCTCAATACAGAAAATGCCCCCATGACCACAATTGAATCGTGTAATAAGGCAGCAACAGCTCCTGTAGACATTTGCCAATTTCTAAATCTTACCAAGATATATAGGAAAATACCTGCTAATGCAATGGATACGGCAATAACACCGTTTCTAACAATACCGCTTGCTACAGTAGGACCAACCTCTGAACTGGATTGAATACCATAAGGCGAACCTTTAACAAAATTATCTTTAGAATAATTGGTAGGTAGATATTTTTTTAATCCTGAATATAGCTTTTCACGTATTACAACATCAATATTTGGATCATTACTATCCATACCATATTTGGTTGTGATCCTTACTTGGTTACCTTCCCCATACTTTTTAGCATTTATATTGGATGACTCACCTTCGTTAGTAAATAATTTCTCTAAAGAAGCAGTAACCTCCTCAGGATATATATTTTTTTCCAATTTAATAACATAGGTTCTTCCTCCCGTATAATCGACACCTTTATCAAAGCCTTTAGTAAACATTGATACAAGTGCAACAACCATTATAATTAATGAGAAAATATATGCATATTTTCTTTTTTCCATCCATTTAAAATGGACATTAGTAAACCAATTTTTAGTTATACTAGTTGCAAGAGAAAAGTTTTTACCTTTTTCCATTGAGCCGTAAATAAACATACTAGTAATGAAAATTGCTGTAAACAATGTACAGAAAATTCCTATAACTAAAGTAACTGCAAATCCTTTTATTGGTCCGGTACTAAATAATAAAACAATTCCAACAATTAAAGTTGTTAAGTTTCCATCTATAATCGCTGCTAGCGCATGTTTTTGCCCTTCCATGAAGGCCTGCTTTAAAGGTCTGCCTCTTCTTAATTCTTCTTTAACCCTTTCAAATATAATAATGTTAGCATCTACTGCCATCGCCATGGAAAGTACCATACCTGCTATTCCCGGAAGAGTTAAAACAGCTCCCGTTGAAGCCATAATTCCTATTAAATAGAATAAATTTAATATTAAAGCTATATTAGCATATAAACCAGCTTTTCCATAATAGAATATCATCCAAGCTAGTATAAATACATAAGAAACAACTATAGATAGTAAACCATTATTTATAGATTGCTGTCCTAAAGTCGGACCTACAACTTCCGATTGAATGATTTTAGCTTTAGCAGGGAGATTTCCCGATTTTAAAACGTCAACCAAGTCATTAGCTTCTCTTTCTGTAAAATTACCACTAATTACGGATTGACCATTAGGAATAATCGAATTAACATTAGGTGCAGTATATACTACATCATCTAAAACTACAGCAATAGGTTTACCTATATTTTTCTCAGTCATACCTTTCCAAACCAAAGCACTTTCCGGCCCCATTTGCATTCCAATTTGTATCCTATTAAACTGATCAAAAGTTAAACTTGCCTCAGTTACTGCTCCCACTAAAGGTGCTTTATTATTTTTAGTTCCTCTAATAGCATATAATTCAAGTTCATTATTTGATTTAGAATCTGGTTTAGATGCCCAAAGTAGTTTTATGTACCGAAGACCTACCGGTAATAATTTTTTAGCTTTATCTGAATATATAATCTTATTAATAGCTGCAGTGTCCGATAATTTTGCAACTGCTAAAGCATTTGATCTATTTGACAGTTTTAATAAACTTGTTAATTTATTGTCTGCAATTTTTTGATTCACGTCCATTATATATGCCCAAGCTGTAGGTTGGTCATAAACTTCCCAAAATTCTAATCTTGCAGAAGTTTGCAGCAATTTTTTAACTCGATCTGCATCAGTCACTCCCGGAAGCTCAACTAAAATTCTTCCTGTCCCTGGAACACGTGCTATATTGGGTTCGTCAATATTTAATTTCTTTATACGAGCTCTAATAACATCTATAGCTTTAGTTACTTTAGACTCTATAACTCCAGAAATATATTTTTCAACCTGTTCATCAGTAGTATTATGTTGAATTTGATTTGCTAAATCTCTTGTACCAAAAACTTCAGGAGAAGATAATTGTAAATTTGGCTGATTCAATTCGATTTTAGCTACTTGAAATGCTTTGAAAAAATTTGAGGTATAAGTATTTCTGGATTTAACTTCTTCAGAAGTAGCTATCTCTAACGCTTTTCTAAATACAGGATTTTCAGAATTATCAGCTAAATCTAAAAGCAAATCTTTTTCGGAAATTTCAAGCAATAGATTGAGACCTCCTTTAAGATCTAACCCTAACTGCATTTCATTTTTCTTAGCATCATAATAATTCATCTTGACAATTCCGAGATTCAAAGTGTCTTTAGCTAATTTTTCCAACTCAGCTCTTCTACTCGCCTCCGTTCCGTTAGATAAACTATTTGCTTTTGATTCTATACGATTAACATATAATGTAGGAAATAATTCCGCTAAACATATTAATCCAAGAACAATCGCAAAAAATTTAACAAGTCCTTTTCCTTTCATTGGTAAGTTTTAATTATAATAATGTATTTTTCATTTAGTTTGCAAATATAACAGTCTCTTTGATGACTAGCAATTATTTATATATTTTTTTACTAATTAAAATAATTACATTGAGGAATATATATAAATTTTAGAAAAATAATTATAAATAAAAAATATAAAAATTAATTTTATATAACAATGCCGTTTTATATTTGTATTTTAAACAATTATGGAAAAAATAGAAATTGAAAAAGCAGTTGAAATTTTAAAAAAAGGCGGAACAATTCTTTATCCCACCGATACTATATGGGGAATCGGATGCGATGCTACCAATGTAGATGCTATTGAAAAAGTTTTCAAAATAAAACAAAGAGATAAATCTAAAAATTTAATTATACTTGTGGAGTCCGAAAGACGATTACAAGAATATGTTAATGTTCCATCATTGGCTTGGGATTTAATTGATTTGTCAAACAAACCTTTAACCATAATATATGATAATCCTCAAAATTTACCTAAAACACTTATTTCAGATAAAAATACAATAGGAATTCGTTTAACACACGATCCGTTTTGTAAAAAATTAATTTCAAAACTCAATAAACCAATAGTTTCCACTTCTGCAAACATAAGTGGTGAATCTTCTCCTGAAAATTTTTCATCAATTTCCTCCAAAATTTTGGAAGGTGTAGATTATATAATAAATTTGCGCCACGAAGAAATTAAGAAATATGCATCATCTTCGATAATACAACTATCTGAAGATGGGCGAATTAAAGTAATTAGAGAATAGTAATTAGATGAATTTAACTCACGCAATACAAAATCCTATTTTTAAATTGATATCAAATGTTGTTTCTAAAAAGAATCAACAAACTTTTGTCATAGGAGGATTTGTTCGTGATCTTCTTCTTGAAAGACCGAAAATTAAAGATATTGATATCGTTACGGAAGGTAGTGGCATTGAATTAGCCTTAGCTATTGCGGATGAATTAAAGTCTAAGCCTAAAGTATCCATTTTCAAACGATTTGGAACAGCTATGATACATATTAAAGATTATGATGTGGAATTTGTCGGAGCAAGAAAAGAAAGCTATACCTACGATAGTCGTAAACCTTCAGTTGAAAGAGGTACAATTGAAGATGATCAAAACAGAAGAGATTTTACCATCAATACATTAGCTATCAGCTTAAACGAAAATAATTTTGGTGAACTAATTGACCCTTTCGATGGCCTGAATGATTTAAAAAGGAAAATTATACGTACCCCTTTAGAACCAAGAATTACTTATTCTGACGATCCATTAAGGATGATAAGAGCTATTCGCTTCGCTACTCAATTAAATTTTAGCATAGAATCGTCATCTTTTCATGCTATCAAACAAAATGCAGAACGTTTTGATATATTATCTAAAGAAAGAATTACCGACGAATTCAATAAAATTATGATGGCTGCACAGCCAAGCATCGGTCTAAAATTATTATATGAAGTACAACTTCTACAACGTTTTTTACCCGAATTAACAGACTTGCAAGGCATTGAAGAAGTAGAAGGTCAAAAACATAAAGATAATTTTTACCATACATTAGAGGTGGTTGATAATATAAGTAAAAATACAACTAATCTATGGCTTAGATGGGCAGCTTTATTACATGATATTGGAAAAGCACGTACAAAAAAATTCGATAAAAAAATAGGTTGGACTTTTCACTCTCATGAATTTGTCGGAAGTAAAATGGTACTGTCTATTTTTAAAAGGCTTAAATTACCACTTGGTGACCCTTTAAAATACGTTCAAAAATTAGTTCAGAATAGCTCACGACCTATATCACTTATCACTGATGAAGCATCAGACAGTGCACTAAGAAGATTATTATTTGATATGGGCGATGATTTAGAAGATTTATTTTTACTTTGTAAAGCCGATATAACTACTAAAAATTTAAAAAAACAAACGCGTTTTAAACAGAATTTTGATTATGTAGAAGAAAAAATTAAAGAAGTTGAAGAAAAAGATAAAATTAGAAATTTTCAGCCCCCAATCACCGGACATGACATTATGGAAGCTTTCGAAATAATTGAAGGAAAGCAAATAGGAAACATTAAAGAAGCAATCAAAGAAGGAATATTAGAGGGTACTATAAAAAATGATTATAAAAACTCATATAACTATATGTTACAATTAGGAAAAAAATTAAATTTAAAACGAAAAAGCTAGACTATATGATTTATAAGATTAGAGTAATTCTTGAAACTGAAGGGGACGTTTTTCGAGATATTGAGATTAAGGATTTGCAAACTTTGTGGAATTTATATGAAGGTATCAAAAGTGCTTTTAGTTTACAAGGTGATGAATTAGCTTCATTTTATAAGTCCGATGATAATTGGACACAAGGAAAGGAAATTCCTTTAGAAGATATGGATGAAGATGGGGAAGGAGAAACCATGTCTGATATTTATATCAATGAAGCTTTCACTAAAGTTGGAGATAAAATGCTGTTCGTCTACGACTTTATGAAAATGTGGTCTTTTTATGTGGAACTATTAGAAGTTATTGATAGAAAAGCTATCGGCGTATATCCTTTAACTGTATATCGCTTTGGAAAAATGCCGTTAAAAGCTCCTGATAAAAAGTTTATTTCTCCATCCAATATTGATGATTTCAGTGAGGTAGAAGACGTTGATATGAATATTAAATTTGATGACGATGATGATTCCTATGAAGATGATGATTCCTATGAAGATGAAGAACTTATAGATGACGACGAATTATAAAAATAAAAAAAGGAAATTAAAATTATTTTAATTTCCTTTTTTAAATTTATAAAGTTATCTATATATTTTGTTTCAAATAAGATCTTAATTAAAGATCGTATTCGTATTTTCTATCCAAAACAAAATCTTCCATAAATTTTGTCGTATAATCTCCTTTAAGGAAATTAGGATCATCCATAAGTTGCCTGTGTAATGGAATGGTAGTTTTTACTCCTTCAATATAAAACTCATCTAATGCTCTCTTCATTTTTATAATTGCTTCATCTCTAGTAGGAGCGGTAACTATTAATTTAGCTATCATGGAATCGTAAAATGGTGGAATTGTATATCCGGAATATACATGAGTATCAACTCTAACTCCATTTCCACCTGGTATATTTAGCGTAACAATTTTTCCTGGTGAAGGGCGAAAATCATTATAAACATCTTCCGCATTAATTCTACATTCTATAGAATGTCTTTGAGGATAAAAATTATTTTTAGGAACTTTAGCTCCGGCAGCTAATTCTATTTGAAGTTTTAATAAATCTAAATCGGTAATTTGTTCTGTAATGGGATGTTCTACTTGAATTCTTGTATTCATCTCCATAAAATAGAAATTTTTATATTTATCAACTAAAAATTCAATAGTACCCACTCCTTCATAACCGATATATTCAGCTGCTTTAACAGCTGCATCTCCCATTTTTTTGCGTAAATCTTCAGTAATAAATGGAGAAGGTGTTTCTTCTGCCAATTTTTGATGACGTCTTTGTACTGAACAATCTCTTTCAGACAAATGAATGGCTTTGCCATACTTATCACCCGCTATTTGGATTTCAATATGTCTAGGTTCTTCAATAAGCTTTTCCATATACATACCTCCATTCCCAAATGCAGCTTCAGCTTCTTGAACAGCGGAGTCCCAAGAACTTTTTAGATTTTCTTCTTTCCATATTGCTCTCATTCCTTTTCCTCCCCCTCCTGCAGTTGCTTTAAGCATTACAGGATAACCTATTTCTTTAGCAATTTTGACAGCATCTTCATAAGACGCTATTAATCCATCTGAGCCAGGTACAGTTGGAACTCCAGCTTCTTTCATGGTTGCTTTGGCAGAAGCCTTGTCCCCCATTCTCTCAATATTTTCGGGAGTACCACCAATGAATTTAATACCCATCTTTTGGCAAGATCTTGAAAAATTTGCATTTTCTGAAAGAAATCCATACCCCGGATGAATAGCATCTGCATTAGTAACTTCTGCAGCTGCTAAAATATTAAGTTGTTTAAGATACGAGTTTTTACTTGCTGCTGGTCCAATACATACTGCTTCATCAGCAAATCGTAGATGCAAACTTTTGGCATCTGCCGTAGAATAAACAGCAACGGTTTTTATACCCATTTCTTTTGCTGTTCTAAGAATACGCATGGCAATCTCACCTCTATTAGCAATCAAAATCTTTTTAAACATACACTTGACTTTTAATTTTGATTAATTTAATTAAGATGGATCAACTAAAAATAAAGGTTGGTCAAATTCTACTGGAGAAGCATCATCTACTAAAAATTTAACAATTTTTCCCGAAACTTCAGACTCTATTTCATTAAATAATTTCATTGCTTCTATCACACAAACAATACTTCCTGCACTTATAGTATCTCCTACATTTACAAAGACTTCTTTATCCGGAGACGGTTTTCTGTAAAATGTACCAATCATAGGAGATTTAATAGTTACATACTTAGATGTATCTTCTTCAGCTTGTGAAGATTCAGGTTGATTACTAGTTACAGTTGGCGTAGCTGCTGCTGGATGATTTGCTATCGTTGGCATAGGTCGAGAAACTTCTGGTGCATAAACTATCGAACCGTTATTAGTCTTTATAGAAATCTCGAATTCATCTGTTTTATATGTTACTTCTGCAACATCTGATTTAGATACAAATTTAATTAAATTTTGAATTTCTTTAATGTCCATGAGCTAGAACTTTTAATTTAATTTTCCAAATGTAATGGAAATATATTAATTTTATATAGAAAAAAACCATTTAATTAAAATTTAATTAAATGGTAACATTATTTTATATTTTTATATTCTAAGATTATAGAATTATTCTTCAACTTCTTCTACATTCTTTTCCATAACTACCTTTCCCCTGTAGTATAATTTTCCCTCATGCCAGTGTGCACGATGAAACAAGTGTAATTCTCCAGTTGTTGAACATTTAGCCAATTGAGGAACTGACGCTTTGTAGTGAGTTCTTCTTTTATCTCTTCTTGTAGATGACTGACGTCTTTTAGGATGTGCCATAATTCTTCCTTAAATATTTTTTTAATTTTATATATTATTTGCCTTCTTCATCAGACAGGCCATACTTTTCAAGTAAACTTGTATATTCGTCCTCATATCCTTCAGAATATTTAGGATGAACATGCTTCATTGGTATGGATAAAAGCACGCTTTCATAAATCAATTGAGCGACATTTATGCTATGGGAACCTAATGGTAATATTAAAACTTCCTCATTAGTATCGTCAAAGGCATCACCAAATTTGACTAATGTTTTGATTTCATTCTTTACAACTTGTTCATATTCCTCACCAGAAATATCACATATTAACATCACAACACCTTCAGTTTTTATCTTCAATTCTAAAAACGAAGAATGCTTAATTAGTTCAACATTAACCGTTATTTCTGGCCCTTTGAATTCTTGTGTAAAATCAAACAAATCAAAAAAAGGTTGTTCAATATCCATCGTAAAGCTATGGCTTCCAAGCTTTAATGACGAAAACAAAATATCATAATTGCGTAACCTTTCCATAAATATGGATTGCAAAGTTAAGTATAAGTTCTTAAAACTACAAATTTTAATTCAATTTTAAGTAAATACAGCTATTCAAATATACCTTTTTATAAATTAATATAGTATAAATCCCCTATCACCCTTTTAGTATTGAAAAAGTAGCATTATTCTATTAAAATTTGTAAATTTGTAAGAGAAATTGTGCAATTAAAATGAAAGATTATGCTTTTTATTCCGGATTAGGTATTCAGCTTATGGTAACTATCCTACTATTTGCAGGAATAGGGCATTATCTTGATGAACAATATCTATCCATGAAGCCACTATTTACAATAATTTTCACTTTATTGGGAATAGCTATTGGACTAATTACTATCATTCGTCAAATATTGAGAAAACAAAGATGAAAATATAAATCATAGTTTCTTTTAAATATATAATGAAATATGAAAAAAGTCATACACATGGATTGTGATTTAAAAATGAGTATATTTGCATATTTATGAATCTGAATAATATGATAAAACTTGCAGTTAACTTTTTAGTTTTAGTTTTTACCTTAAACTTCACATTTGCTGAAGGCACAAAAAATAATGATTCAGAAACATTTAACCCCACTGAAACTGCGATGCATCACGTGAAGGATGCTCATCAATTTGAAATTTGGGGCGAAGATGTCACCCTTTATTTGCCTGTTATTCTTTGGACTGATAAGGGTATTGTTACCTTTTCTTCAAAAGAATTTAAGGGAGATGATAACGGAGAAGTTATTATAGAAAAAAAGGGAATGAATTTTGTAAAGTTCCACGAAAAGATATATTATGCAAATACAAGAAAAAATAATGCCGGTGAATATATAATTGAGTCATCTAAGATTATGCATCTTGATGATCAACATCATCCGATCAATAAAGCACCCTTAGATTTTTCTATAACTAAAAATATTTTTTCCATGTGGCTTTCGCTATTAATACTGCTTGTTGTATTTATTACAGCAGCTCGATATTATAAATCGAGTGCATACAATGGAGTTCCTAAAGGAGTAGCTGCAGTAGTCGAACCTTTAGTAGTATTTGTGAAAGATGAAATAGCTATCCCTAATATAGGAGAAAAAAAATATAAAAAATACATGCCCTATCTACTAACGGTATTTTTCTTTATATGGTTAAATAACGTTATGGGATTAATTCCTTTTTTCCCATTTGGAGCTAATCTAACTGGAAATATCGCAGTAACTTTTACATTAGCGGTTATCACATTTATAATAACCAATATTAGTGGAAATAAAAATTACTGGAAACATATATTCTGGACTCCCGGAGTACCCGTTCCCATGAAACTATTTTTAGCACCTATAGAAGTTATTGGTATTTTTACAAAACCATTTTCTCTAATGGTACGATTATTTGCTAATATAACTGCTGGACACATAATAATTATAAGTTTAATATCACTAATTTTTATATTCAAATCATATTTTGTAGCCCCGGTTTCTGTCGTTGCAGTTGTCTTTATAAGTGTAATCGAAATTTTAGTTACCGCTTTACAAGCATATATATTTACAACCTTGTCTGCCCTATACTTTGGTATGGCAACAGAGGATAGTCATGAAGAACATTAATTTTTAATACATAATAATATGGGAATGTCAGTAATAGGAGCAGGCTTAGCTGCTATTGGAGCAGGGATTGGAATTGGTCTTATCGGAGGAAAAGCGATGGAAGCAATTGCAAGACAACCTGAAGCTCAAGGT
Organism: uncultured Apibacter sp.; assembly: GCF_946479295.1. Classification (NCBI taxonomy): domain Bacteria; kingdom Pseudomonadati; phylum Bacteroidota; class Flavobacteriia; order Flavobacteriales; family Weeksellaceae; genus Apibacter; species uncultured Apibacter sp. Next base: position 114,678 of record NZ_CAMLFD010000005.1, on the reverse strand, counting down.
AAAATTCAAGCTTCTGCATTAATCTTAGCAGCATTAGTTGAAGCAGTTGCATTATTTGCAATTGTTGTATCGTTGATTAAGTAAGAAGAAAAATATTAGAAAACTCGAAATGATAACGGTTGGTTATTCGAGTTTTCTTTTAATAATTTAGGTAAACTCTTTTATAAAAAGTTAAAAAGATATAAAATATGGATTTATTAACTCCTTCAATCGGCTTAATATTTTGGATGACCATTTCCTTTATAGTTTTATTAATTATTTTAAGGAAATTTGCATGGAATCCCATTTTAAAAGCCTTAGAAAACAGAGAGAATTCAATACAGAAATCTTTAGATGAAGCAAAAAATGCGCGAGAAGCTATGGCAAAACTTACCTCTCAGAATGAGCAGATTTTGAAAGAAGCTCGTATGGAAAGAGACGCAATATTGAAAGAAGCTCGCGAAATTAAAGATAAAATTGTCAGCGAAGCAAAAGATGAAGCTATAGCAGAGGGTAACAAAATTATTCAATCTGCAAAAGATACTATCAATGCTGAAAGAATATCTGCCATTAATCAAATAAAAAGTGAGGTAGCAGATTTATCCATCGATATAGCAAAAAAAATTCTTCAAAAAGAATTATCTAATCCTGAAGAACAAAAAAAGCTTATAGAATCATTAGTTAACCAAGCTAAATTGAACTAATATGTCAGTTGTAAAACTCGCCAAACGTTATGCAACCGGATTATGGGAATATGCTTTATCTTTAAATGAAGGCGAAGCAATCGTTAAAGAAATGCATTCTTTAACTGACTTAATCAGACAGAGTAAAGATTTACAATTTTTTTTAAAATCTCCGATTATTGAAACCCCTAAAAAGGTTCAAATCATAAATGAGATTTTTAAATCTTTTTCCCCTACTTCTCGTAATTTTATCACTCTTGTTGTAAAACATAAAAGGGAAAATGATTTATTGGAAATAGCACAACAAGTTTTGGAATTGTACGATAAATATAATGGTATACAGCGTGTAGAAATAGTTTCTACCTTTCTATTAGATAAAGAAACAACAAGTCAAATTTTAAATACCTATCCTAAGATCAATCAAGAAAAAGCAATAATCGAAAATAAAATTGATGAATCATTGATCGGAGGATATATTTTACGTATTGATGACCAGCAAATTGATGCTAGCGTAAAATCAGAATTAAATAATATTCAGAAAAAATTAAGTAATAAAATATTTTAATATTTTACCTATAACTTATAAATATAGACCACAATGGCAGATATAAAACCCGCAGAAGTTTCTGCAATCTTAAAACAACAATTATCAAATTTTGATCAAAATATTTCCCTTGACGAAGTAGGGACTGTTTTACAAGTTGGTGACGGTATTGCACGGATTTATGGACTTAGTAATGCAGAACAAGGAGAACTTGTAAAATTTTCCAATGGTTTGGAAGGAATGGTTCAGAATTTAGAGGAAGATAATGTAGGAGTAATTCTATTGGGTAAATCCAACGGTATTAAAGAAGGTGATATCGTTAAAAGAACTAAAACCATTGCCTCTATTGATGTAGGGGAAGGTATGATAGGAAGAGTTGTTGATACCTTAGGGGCTCCCATAGACGGAAAAGGACCGATTACCGGAGATTTGTTTAGAATGCCTTTGGAAAGAAAAGCTCCCGGAGTATTATTTCGTCAGCCCGTAAATGAACCTTTACAAACAGGTATTGTAGCTATAGATTCAATGATTCCCATAGGAAGGGGACAAAGAGAATTAATAATTGGAGATCGTCAAACCGGTAAATCAACGGTAGCTATCGATACTATTCTTAATCAAAAAGAATTTTATGATCAGGGAAAACCTGTTTATTGTATTTATGTTGCTATAGCTCAGAAAGCTTCTACAGTTGCACAAATCGTAAAAACTTTGGAAGATAAGGGAGCAATGGCGTATACCGTAGTAGTTGCAGCTAATGCATCAGACCCTGCCCCTATGCAGGTTTATGCTCCCTTTGCCGGAGCTTCTATTGGAGAATTTCTTAGAGATACTGGAAGATCTGCATTAATAATTTATGATGACCTTTCAAAACAAGCAGTTGCTTATCGTGAAGTTTCTCTATTATTAAGAAGACCACCGGGTCGTGAAGCCTATCCTGGAGATGTTTTCTATTTGCATTCGCGGCTATTAGAACGAGCTGCTAAAATTATTAATAATGATGAAGTAGCCTCTAATATGAACGATTTACCGGACTCTTTAAAGGGTATGGTAAAAGGTGGAGGCTCCTTAACTGCTCTCCCAATTATTGAAACACAAGCTGGAGACGTTTCTGCTTATATTCCAACGAATGTGATATCTATTACAGATGGACAAATATTCTTAGAATCAGATTTATTCAATTCAGGGGTTAGACCTGCAATCAACGTTGGAATTTCTGTATCTCGAGTGGGTGGTTCTGCGCAGATTAAACCTATGAAAAAAGTATCGGGAACTCTTAAGATCGACCAAGCTCAGTTTCGTGAATTGGAAGCATTTGCTAAATTTGGTTCTGATCTAGACCCTGCTACTGCTGCAGTTATTGCTAAAGGCGAAAGAAATGTGGAAATTTTGAAACAATCTGTAAATTCGCCAATGCCTGTAGAAGAGCAGATTGCCATCATATATGCCGGAACTCAAAATTTACTACGGGAAGTTCCTGTAAATAAAGTTCAGGATTTTAAAAGAAATTTGACGGAGACATTACGTACTCAACATGCAGATTTATTACAAACTTTAAAAGCCGGAAAAATTGATGACTCTATAACGTCTTCTTTAGATAAAATCATAGCTGGAGTTGTTAAAAATTATTCTTAAAAAAATAAAAGACGATAATAGAAAATGGCAACATTAAAAGAAATACGAAATCGAATTGCATCAGTAAATTCTACCATGCAAATTACAAGTGCAATGATGATGGTTTCTTCTTCTAAACTGAAAAGAGCTCAGGATGCAATTTTAAGGCTACGTCCTTATTCAGAAAAAATGCAGGAACTATTATCCAATGTTAGCTCTTCTTTTGACAGCGATTCGGGAGGAGCTGAATACATAAAAAAAAGAGAACTTAAAAAAGTTTTACTTGTTGTCATTACTTCTAATAAAGGATTGGCAGGAGCTTTCAATTCAACTGTAATTAAAGCAGTTAAAAATCTTTTGGACAATGAGTATAAAAATATTCAAGTGGATATTTTAACTATAGGCAAAAACGGATATGAAAACTTAAAAAAAGTAGTATCAGTTTATAAAAACAGTAGCTCACTTTGGGATGCACCTACTTATGAAAATACTTCAGCTATATCTGATGATTTAATGAACAAATATGTATCTGGAGAATATGACAGAATAGAGTTAATTTATAACCGATTTAAAAATGCCGTTGTACAACTTTTACAAGTAGAACAATTCTTGCCTATTGAACTACCTGAAACTACTAATAATACTTCTACGGTAAATGATTATATTTATGAGCCGTCTAAAGAAAGCATTTTATCACACCTTATTCCTACCTCTTTAAAAACTCAACTTTTTAAAGCTATTTTGGATTCAAATGCGGCAGAACATGGAGCAAGAATGTCTGCTATGCAATCAGCCACAGATAACGCTAAATCATTAAAAAGTCAATTATCTATATCTTATAATAAAGCTCGACAAGCCTCTATTACTAATGAATTAATTGAAATAGTGAGCGGCGCACAAGCATTGGAAAATTAAAATTCATTTGTTTATATAAAAAAAGGTTACCTAAATTGGTAACCTTTTTTGTTTTTATCCAGATTTGGTTCAAATTTTGAGAGACTAAAAACAGTTAAAAATTGAATAATGAATAATTTTGCTTTTGTTAATCCTGTAAAAATTTTGTTTGGAAAGAATATGATTTCCGAAATAACAAAAGAGATACCTTCACACTATAAAGTTTTAGTTATATACGGAGGAGGTAGCATCAAAAAAAATGGTGTTTATGATCAGGTAAAAAATGCATTAAAAGACTATCAGTGGTTTGAATTTTCAGGTATTGAGCCTAATCCTCATTATGAAACTTGTATGCAAGCAGTAGAGGTAATAAAACAGAAAAATATTGATTACATTTTAGCTGTGGGTGGCGGATCTGTTATTGATGCTACAAAATTTATTGTTGCTGCCGCTTGTTTTGAAGAAGGGGATCCATGGAGAATTCTTGCAGATAAGCCGAATGTGGTAATTAATAAAGCGCTTCCATTTGGAACAATATTGACTCTTTCTGCTACTGCATCGGAAATGAATGCGGGAGCTGTAATTACTAAAAAAGAAACCCTTGAAAAGTTGTCATTTAGTTCTCCCCTTGTCTACCCTAAGTTTTCCGTTTTAGATCCAAGTGTTACTTTCACACTTCCTCCTGTGCAAATCAGTAATGGAGTTATTGATTCGTTTGTACATGTAATAGAACAGTATTTAACCTATCCTGTAAATGGTTTATTACAGGATTTTATGGCAGAATCCATATTAAAAGTATTGATTATTGATGGTCCTAAAGCATTAAAAGACCCTTTAAACTATGATATTCGCGCAAATCTAATGTGGGCTTCCACCTGGGCATTGAACGGTTGGATTGCTTGCGGGGTTCCTCAAGATTGGTCTACGCATTTGATTGGTCATGAGTTAACCGCTTTTTATGGAATTGATCATGCACAAACACTAGCAATAGTATTGCCCGGAGTCATGAAATTACAGAAAGAAGAGAAAAAAGAAAAAATACTTAGATTAGGAAGAGAAGTTTTTTCTTTGCAATCCGATTCTACGGAAGAATTAATAAACGATTCCATTACTGCTGTTGAAAGCTTTTTTCATAGTATGAATATTAAAACCAGACTTTCCGATTACAATTTAGGAGATGATGCTATCCAAAAAATTTATGACCGAATGGAAAAAAGAGAATGGAAATTAGGAGAACACAAAAACATTACGGCAAATGAAATTAAGAAAATATTAGAATTAAGAAAGTAAGAAAATATCAATTAATTAAAATCAGGATATTGCTATCCTGATTTTTTATTCTTTCAAGAGATAAGTAAATTAAAATTTTAAATCCCTATCTTTTGAAAATAAATTAAAATACTTTAGCGCAATAACTTAATAGATAATATTTTATAATTAATAATAAAATTTGACATAATTTTACTTCAATTTATTGATCAATTATCTTCATGGCAAAATCTATGATTTCATCCGTATTTAGATAGTTAAACCAATGCACAGATTCATCTTTTCTATACCAGGTTAACTGTCTTTTGGCATATCTACGACTATTTTTCTTTATTTCTTCTATAGCAAATTCTAATGAAATATTCCCATCGAGATACTCAAATAATTCTTTATATCCGACCGTTTGAAGGGCATTCTTATGCCTATAATTTTTTAAAGAAATCACTTCTTCTAATAGACCATTTTCAATCATTAAGTCTACCCTTTTGTTTATTTTATCGTATATAATTTCTCGAGGAGCCGTTAATCCAATTTTTACGGTAGAAAAATTTCTTTTTCTTAGTAAATTATTTCTATAGGAACTGTAAGGTCGACCGGTCCCCCTGAAAATTTCCAATGCTCGTATCATGCGCGTAGGATTGTTACAATCTACTTCTGCATAATATTCTGGATCATTCTTTTTCAATTCATCTTGTAAATAATCCAATCCTTTTTCTTGAAATTCCTTAATTAATTCTTTTCTGATATTAGGATCTACATCGGGGAAATAATCTAAGCCTTCATTTACCGCTTTTTCATATAGCCCAGAGCCTCCAACCATAATCAATTGATTATACTTATCAAAAAGTTCGGAAATCTTTTTTAGGGCATCTTTTTCAAAATCCCCTACTGAATATTCTTGATCTATACTTAAATTATTTATGAAATGATGTGAAACTAAAGATAATTCTTCTAAGGATGGAGAAGCCGTACCGATTTTCATCTCCCGATAAAATTGTCTGCTGTCACAAGAAATAATTTCCGTATTTAGTCTTTGTGCTAATATAATTGAAAGAGAAGTTTTACCAATTCCTGTAGGGCCAACAATAGAAAATAAAATTTTCATATTATTGTTCAATAATACTAGTATAGTGATTTCGATTTTCCCATACCAAATATTTATCTACTTCCTTAAATAATTTGGAGAAAGCAAAATAGGCGATTGTTAAATCATCCAAAATTCCTATCCCTACCAAAAAATCGGGTATAAGGTCAATGGGAGATATTATATAGAGTAGTAAAAAAGTAAATATAAACAGATTTTTGAAACCTGGCTTATATTTCCCTTTTAAGGACGCTTTTAGCATCCTGAATAAAATAGGAATTTTGGATATAAAATTTTTATCCTTAGAAACTATTCCTAGTAAATGTTTTCCTTTCATATCAAGATTCTTGACTGACTAATAAAAATCAATTTTTATTCCAAAACCTAATCTCTGCCACATTTACAATTGGCTCCTCCTCCACATTTTTTCTTTTTGGAAAAAAAAGTATCCTTAAATAGTTTTATCAAATACCATACGGCAAATAGTAAAGTAATTGTCACAAATGTATATTGAAGATAAATATTCACAATCAGTTGACTATTTAGATTAAATCTATGCAAAGATACCGTTTTTATTTTAAATTTTTATTTTAAAAATGATTAGTTGCATTTCAATATTGTAATGGTTTTCAACCAAAAAAACTTATTTTTGTAGAAATTTAGATTTTTTTTATTATGTTTAATAAAGAAGACGAAGAACTTGAACATTTTTCACATACAGAATACACACCTATTCGATCGGATGCATTTGTTTTATCTCCTGAAGAAAAGCAAAAAGCTATTCAGGATCATTTTGCTAAGATCATGCAAATTCTTGGCTTGGATATGAATGATGATAGTTTGAAAGATACGCCTAAAAGAGTTGCAAAAATGTACGTTAATGAAATTTTTGGAGGTCTACTTCCCGAAAATAAACCCGAAGTATCTACATTCAAAAATAGTTATAAGTATCGTCAAATGTTGATTGAAAAAGACATTACTGTTTATTCAACCTGTGAGCATCATTTTCTGCCTATTATAGGAAGAGCTCATGTGGCATATTTTTCAAACGGAAAAGTCATCGGTTTATCTAAAATAAATCGAATTGTAAACTATTATTCCAGAAGACCTCAAGTTCAAGAGCGTTTAACCAGACAGATTGTTGAAGCTTTAAAAGAGGTATTGAACACAAATAATGTGGCTTGTGTAATCGATGCTAAGCATTTATGCGTAAATTCCAGAGGAATACAGGATACGGAGAGTAGTACGGTAACCGCGGAGCTAAGTGGCATTTTTTTAAATAATCCGACAACAAGACAAGAATTTTTACATTATATTGGGATTGATTCTCATTTTAAAATTTAATTATGCGTAACTATCTGAATAATCAAATAAAATTATACAATTCTTTACACGGAAAAAAAGAAATATTTACCCCTTTACATGAAGGATTTGTAGGAATGTATATATGCGGACCGACTGTATATAACAAAGTACATTTGGGAAATTGTCGTACTTTTTTATCATTTGATGTAATTAACAGATATCTGCGACATTTAGGATATAAAGTAAGATATGTTAGAAATATTACTGATGCCGGGCATCTTACAGATGATAATTCCGAAGATAAGATATCCAGTCGTGCCCGTTTGGAAAGAATTGAACCCATGGAAGTAGTTCAAAAGTATACGCTTAATTTTCATAAAGTTTTAGACTCATTTAATATGCTTCCTCCGGATATAGAACCTACTGCTACTGGTCATATTGTAGAACAAATAGAACTTATAAAAAAATTAATAGATAAAGGATTAGCTTATGAGATAAACGGCTCAGTATATTTTGATGTCAATAAATTTGATTCGGAAGGGGGAAATTATGGCGAACTGAGTGGAAGAAAGATTGAAGACATGATTGCCAATACTCGCGATTTGGATGGCCAGGGAGAAAAGAGAAATCCTCAAGATTTTGCTTTATGGAAAAATGCTTCTCCTGAACATATTATGAGATGGCCCTCTCCGTGGGGAAATGGATTCCCGGGTTGGCATTTGGAATGTACTGCTATGAGCACCAAATATTTAGGTAAAAAGTTTGATATTCACGGAGGAGGCATGGATCTAAAATTTCCTCATCATGAATGCGAAATAGCCCAAGCGAAAGGCTCTTTTGGTGAAGAACCTGTAAATTATTGGCTTCATACCAATATGCTTACTTTAAATGGACAAAAGATGAGTAAGTCTACAGGAAATACTATTTTACCTGAAGAATTATTTAACGGTAATAATAATTTTATTGAAAAGCCTTTTCATCCGATAATTGTTCGTTTTTTCTTTTTACAAGCTCATTATAGAAGCGTATTAGATTTGTCTAACGATGCAATAGTGGCAGCAGAAAAAGGATTTTTTCGGCTAACATCAGCTATTGAAAAGATACCTTCACTAGATGGTTCAGAAGTTTCAAGCTATAATATTGATGAATGGATTGATAATTGCTATACTGCATTGAATGATGATTTTAATACTCCGGTATTAATTTCTCTTTTATTCGATATAGCTAAACTTATAAATAATTTAGAATTAAAAAATGAAACACTAACCGCTACTGATTTAAATAAATTAAAAACTGCTCTTCATTCTTTTTTTTATGATATTCTCGGATTAGAGCTACTTTCTGATACATTAAACGATAATAGTAAGTTAGATCATGCCATGAAAGTGCTTATTGACTTAAGAACTAAAGCAAGGCTTGAAAAGGACTGGGCATTATCCGATGAAATACGTAATCGTTTATCAGAATCCGGTATTGTTCTTAAAGACGGGAAAGAAGGAACTACTTATGAAATTGAATAATTAAATTATTATAAAACAATGAAAAAATTCGGTTACTTGACAATTATTTTATTTCAGTTAGCTGCATTTTACGGCTGCTCGAAAATAACTAAAAAAGAAACTGCAACTGTTATTGCTCCTGAAAATGTTATGAATGTAGCTGCTTCTAAAAAAGCAAAAGCTAAAATTACCGGTGAACAAAGTGAGGTTTCTATTGCAAATGAAAAGATTAATGTATGGAATATCATTTATAGAGATGATAAAGGAAACTTACATTCTACAATTATCAGAAAAATGCCAGAGGATAAGAGCAAGATTGGTGATTCTTTATCTATCTATTATGATGAAACCAACCCTATGTCCCTTCCTATTTACGAATATCAATATATTGAACTGAGTAAATAAAATTTGATACTCAGTCCTATATAATAACACTTTAAAAATCTTAATTGATAAGTTATAAACCTTTTTGATCGTTTTATGGTAAAAAGATTTTATGCAATTATTTTTTTTATTTTATCCCTTGGGATAGGAAAAGCTCAGAAACTTGCTTCAACCGATAGTATAAAAAATATAAAAGTAATTGCTTTTTCGGATTTAAAGGAAATCATTAAAAAGAATGATGACAAACTTTTAGTTGTAAATTTTTGGGCTACTTGGTGCATGCCTTGTGTGATGGAAATTCCGACATTTATGAAAATAAACGAAAAATATAAAAATAATGTGGGTTACAAGATGGTCTTAATTAATTTAAATCAGGTAGAAAATATAGAGTTTGTTAAAAAATTTATTAAAAAATATTCCATAAGTACTGAAGTCTATCTCATAAATGATCTTAAAAATATTGAGGAATGGATTCCTTCAATAGATCCTTCTTGGGCAGGTAGTATACCCGCAACAGCTTTTTATAAGAAGAGTATAAAAATTTTATTCAAAGAACGGTCACTTAATGAAAAGGAACTTGATTCTATAATCAATCAAAATTTATAATTATTTGTATTTTTTAATTTCACAATGTATTAATTTACCCAATTTATCTGTTTGAGGTATTAAAATACAACAATAACTCTTCCTTGTATCAAGTTAATGTTTTCTTTATTCCCGTAATTATTATAAACTCCTAAATTGACATTCGAATAATTAAGCTTAAAACCTATATATTTATTTACATAATAATTTAAGGCTACCGATACATCACTCATCCTTCCTCCTTTTAAAATTTCCGTTTGATAAACCCCATCATTAAGATCCGTATGATCATATCTTACTGCCATTTCAAGAGTTTTACCATCTGGTCTTTTCAATCTTCTGTCTCCTAAATTATATCTATAGGTCTTATCTCCAAAAATTAACACACCGGATTGTATGTAGAATCCACCAGCATTATACGAATGATAATATTTTTTTCTATTAACATGTAAGTTATAATATTCTCCCAATAAAAAAATGGGTCCTGTAGTAGCAAGTAGCTCTGTTACAAATCGGTATTGATCTTTAACATTAGTAATTGTGAAATCTAATGGTTTCTTTTTTTCAACCTTAGTAATAAGATCACCAGAATAATTCATTATTCTTTTGGTTTTATTATTATCATCTAAACCATCACGATTACCGGTTCTATATTCTCCTGAAATTCCTAGATGTAGAATATTACCGTTAGAGCTTAAAGGATCATAGGAAAATTTACTAACGCAAGCGTATCCTTGATTTCCTTCTTTACTGTTGGAAAGAGCATCATTGTCAGAATAGAATCCACCGCTAACATAGATTCTTTTATTCCATTTAACATAAGTTAGCCCCAGTTGTCGTCCAGACCCGAAAACTTGTGAACTCGATGCGGGAGTCATAAATTTTTGCCAAGCTGTACTTTCCCAGTTTTCCAATCCAAGCTGCTCTCCTGCATACCCTAATTTTACCCATGAATTTTCATTAATATTATAAATTAAATGTATATCTTTAGTATTTACCTTTTTATCTGCAAAACCAAAATCTATTTTCGCATCCCATTTCTTATATTGCATTTTTGTGGTCAAACGCACATCGGATATGGTCATTCCGTTTCCTAACGTTGTTTTATCATCAAAATAAAGAGCTCCATCGAAGGCTATACGACCTCCCATTGTTACTTTAACTTTATCTTCATTATCCGGACCAGTTTTTATTTCCAATGTTTGTGAATTAATAAAATCATCTACAAAAAATAGAGATAAAATATAAAGCAAAATTTTTTTATTCATAATCAGTAAGAACATAAAATATTTCCTCTATACTATTTTTGTACAGAGGAAATAGAACGATTATTATTTCATTTTATAATCTACCGGTTTACCTATAGAACCGCTAGGCATTTGTATTTTTAATAAAGAAGAGATTGTCGGAGCAATATCAGTCATATAAACTTCATCTGAAGTACTGCCATGAGGTATTTTCCATCCCATTAATACAAAAGGAATATGCGCATCGTCTGGTCCCCAAGTACCGTGGGTACCTCCTTTGCTAGGATGATATTCCAAATCGTAAGTTCCGGCATCTAAGATTATTTGTATTTCACCTGAATAATCTCTATTATATCCATTAATAATTTTTTCTTTTATATATTGAGGAATTGTAGCAACAGCCACTTTTTTCATATCAACCGCGTATAATACACCTTTTACATCTTGAAGGTAATTGATACATTCTAATTTAAGATCTTCCAGATTTATATTCGCTTCTTTAATTGAAGTATAATTAAAGTTTACTTGATAATTATTAAAATTTCTAACTAAATCGTCTCTTCCAAATTTATTTTTAAGATAATCATTTAACTTCTTTTCATACGGAGTTAATCTATGTAAAGCGCCTGACATCTTATTTTCATTCATAAATTTAGCATTCGGTGTAGCCGCATGATCAGCAGTTAAAAACACTAAATAATTTCCTTTTCCAACTTTTGTATCAAGATATCCTAAGAGATCCGCTATTTCCTGATCTAGCTTTATATATAAATCTTCTGTTAAAATTGAGTTTATAGAAAATTGATGTGCCATTTTATCAGGAGAAGAATAACTGATAGCTAAAAAATCAGTTTCTCCTGTTTTATTATTTCCAAGCTTCTCATTCTCTATTGCCAACTTAGCTATATCTGTAGTAATTGTATTTCCATAAGGGGTATATTGAATCAATTTTACTCCTAAAGATTTCATCATTTGAGAAGTTTTCATCGGGAATGTAAGGTTATCATAGCCTTTAAATCCAATCTCATAACTACCTAATAATTTTATATCCGGACTTTGTATATAAGTGGAAATCGGATAGGTTGGATTCCAATCTTGATTAAGATATTTCTCAGGCATATTTTTAGCATTATAATCCTTTAGCCACTTAGGTAGTTCATTCATGTAATAAGTACTGGTAATCCATTTACCACTTTTAGCATCAAACCAATAAGCTGCGTCAGCTGCATGACCTGCAGGAAGAATGCTTCCTCTATCTTTCAGTGATACACCAATTACTTTTGATCTGAAATTAGTAGCATATTTCAATTGATCTGTTACTGTAGACACTTTCAAATTCTGAGGAGACATTTTCCCAACTTTATTTTCGGGATCATCCAATCCTACTCCTTTAACCTTCGGGTCTTCTGTACAATAAATGCTTCTTCCTGTACTTTGTTCAATAAAATCATTCCCGGCAATACCATGAATTGCAGGTACCGATCCTGAATATACTGTGCTATGTCCAATTGCAGTGAAGGAAGGAATATAATTTAACATACAGTTTTCAAATGAAAAGCCTTCATTTAAAAGCCTTCTAAAACCTGCATTACCATAACGATCATACAATCGGTACAAATAATCCCATCTCATTTGATCTACGATAATTCCTACAACAAGTTTGGGCCTTTCGACCTGAGATTTATTTTGCGCCCCTAATGAAGAGTAAACTGTCATTATTGTTAGCAAAATCAGAGTAATTTTTCTTATTTTCATATTTTTATTATAAGTTCATAATCTCACAAATATGGCTTTATATATATTATATAAATTACATACTTTATTTTATGTTTTTATTTTACATATATAAAAAATAAAATAATTTTTTAGAACAAAAAAAGCATTTTTACCTAATATTTCAAAAACAAAAATAAATAAATTAATTAAAATTAATTATATTATCATAATAAGCATTCATTTACTAGTTTATTTATATGATGTATCCAAATATAAAAAAAATTATAAATTAAATTAATATTTTTTCATATTAATAGAAACACTAATTTATTTTTTAGATTAGTTTAATTAAGCCTTTAATTTTCTTAACGAAATATACTATTTATATATGAAATTATATAGTATTTTCTATTATTATAATTTATTATTAAAAAATAATAAGTAATTTTTCAATAATTGTTTACTATATCGCATAAATAAAAACATATAAGTATGAATATTTATAAGTTATCTATTTTAAAACTTGCTCTTATTTATATTAACTCTCTTTGTAAATCTTAAATAATAAAAAAGATAATTGTATAAGTACAATTATCCCTTTTTTTAATAATTCTAAATAAATCCTTTGTCTACTGATTTCAAAAATTATATCTAATCTTTAACAGGTCAAGTGTTTTTACTTAAACTTAAAAACCAGAGGAGATAAAGCTAATGTAATTGCAATGAGTTTTCATCAATATTCTTTATGAAAGTCTTCGAATGAATTCACCATTTCTAACAACGAATTGTTTTTTAATCGGTTGATCTTTATCTTTGATAAATCTATTTCTAAGATTTCATCGTAATTATATTTTGAATTAGAAAAATGGTAGTGCTTGATCATTTTTTGTGAAGGAGGAATATATTCTTAAGTATCCTTAATTAATTTTAATTCACAATTTTTAATACAATCCATTGATTGCTTAATAACTATATCAATCATTAATATCATAATCCATAACATTAAAATCTACATTATTCTAAACATAAAGATGATTTTTTGTTACAATCTTTTAATTCTCCATAGGGTGGCACATTAAGGGTTGCAAGACATTTTAATACAACTGTTGTAGTTTTGTCTCCTATATTGACGATCGTCATCGTTGGAACATGATCCTAATAAGATTGGAGCTATCCATATTTTGATTTTTTCATATCATTTATTTATGTAAAGCTTTTATTAGTTAATTTTTTACTATTAATCTTACAAAAAATCAGTTTTCAACTTACATTGTATAAAACATAACAGTTATCTATATTCCGTATGAATATTGTCGATAGATGTTTACTATATATGTCTTTTAAATGATAAATGGCATATGATATAGTCTTAGAATTTAATATTAAAGATTTTTCATCATCAGCTATCTACATGAATTTGATAAAATCTTTGTAACTGTTTATAATTTTAGTAGGACCTTCAAGACTTAAATCTTTACCTTATTAGATTTAAATAATTTTTTTAATTTAGCTCATATATATGTCTGAAATTTTCGGGCTTTTTAATAATATGGAGTGTAAATTCCTCTTATTTATCGAGAGAAAAAATTTTTCTACTTTTTTATTTCGGTAATATAAATTGTAATCTTCATTTAATATTTGATGGACTACTGGACAGCCTGATTGTGGTGTTATGGTAAAGGCTTCATCTTCTTGTAAGTTTACATTCGTAATTTTATATCCTATTAATTACGGAATATCCGACTTGCATGTTTGAAATATTGAAATGTCCTCCGGATACTCTTACAAATTTCTAATTCTTAATTCGAGAATATTCTGTGATTGATTTGAATTTGTCCTCATCATTATTGTTACATGAATAGGTTAACGTTATTGCAATAACAATAATTAATAGCTTTAATTTTTTCATATTAGTAGTATTATTTGTTTAATAGATTCCATGCTAACTTTAAAAAACAACCAGCCATTACATAATAAACATATTATTAACTTATTCCCCCTATTAACGCAACAAAATAATAACAAATAAATATAGAATATTTACATTATTTACACTAATAAAAAAGGAGAATTATATAATAATTCTCCTTTTAAAAAGTCTATTAATTTTAATTCAATTACGAAAACTATTTAATCATTTTTTTCACTTGTTCATAAACATTTTCTGGTGTAAAACCTAATTTTTGGTCTAATACTGAAGC
This sequence comes from uncultured Apibacter sp., assembly GCF_946479295.1. Taxonomy (NCBI): domain Bacteria; kingdom Pseudomonadati; phylum Bacteroidota; class Flavobacteriia; order Flavobacteriales; family Weeksellaceae; genus Apibacter; species uncultured Apibacter sp. The sequence goes on along the minus strand of NZ_CAMLFD010000005.1, from coordinate 99,677 downwards.
AGGAGCAGAGTATCCGAAAGAATTCATACCCCAAATTTTACCGCTTTCGCCCACCAATCCTTCTAATGTTACCGGAAGTCCTGCGGTCAATCCGAATTTTCTTTGGCTTTTTGGAAGGATAGACTCTTGATATTCCTTAGGTTGCGCTCTAAATAATCCCTCAGAAGGAACTGAAACAATTCTGCACTTTATTCCGTCTTTTTTCAATAATTCTGCTCCTTCCACCAAGGTTGATACTTCCGAACCTGAAGCCAATAGAATTATATCATACCCTTCCTCTTCCTGAACTATATAAGCCCCTTTAGAAGCTTGTAAAGATTCATTATAACGGTCTTTTATGGCCGGTAAATCTTTAATATTTTGACGGGATAAAATCAAGGCTGTCGGTGTATGAATGTTTTCCATAGCTAGTTTCCAAGAAGTAGTCGTTTCCTGTACATCAGCCGGTCTTAAAACCAACATTGAATTACGCCCTTTATGATTTTGCAGCTTTTCCATTAAACGGATTTGTGCTTCTTGTTCAACCGGTTCATGAGTCGGTCCATCCTCTCCTACTCTGAAAGCATCATGAGTCCAAATAAATTTTACTGGTTGCTCCATTAATGCTGCAACTCGTACTACAGGCTTCATATAATCAGAGAAAACGAAGAAAGTTGCACAAGCGGGAATTACCCCCCCATGAAGACTCATTCCTACACATAAACAAGCCATTGTAAATTCTGCAACGCCGGCTTGTAAAAAAGATCCAGAAAAATCATTTTTGGTGAAGGCATGAGTCTGTTTTAAAAACCCATCTGTTTTATCAGAATTGGATAAATCAGCAGAAGATACGATCATATTTTCCACTTGCCTTGCAAGGGCCTCTAAAACGGTTGAGGAAGCCGCACGTGTTGCTGCATTTGGTTTTTGTGTTATACTATCCCAATCAACCTTAGGAGCCAATCCTGAAAACCAAATTTTCATTTTTTCTGCTAATTTGGGATTTTCTTTTTCCCATTGTTCTTTTGCTTTGTTCTTAACTTTTACAATTTCCTGCAATTCTTCTGCTCTTTTTGCATAGAGAGCCTGAACTTCGGGAAAAATAGCAAATGGTTCGTCAGGATTTCCTCCCAAATTGACAATGGTTTTGGATAAATCTCCACCGGCTTCTCCTAAAGGTTGACCATGTGTGGAAACTTTATTTTCAAAAGATTGCCCTTGCGCATCGACAGCTCCTTTTCCCATAATAGTATGTCCTATAATAAGGGTAGGCCTGCTTTTTTCAGCTTTGGCTTCATGTAATGCCTTACGGATTTCAGTAGGGTTATTTCCTTCTATGTTAATAACTTTCCATCCCCAAGCTTCGTATTTTGCCGCAACATTTTCTTGATTTACTTCTTTTACTGTGGTGGAAAGTTGAATTCCATTGGAATCATAGAACATAATCAAATTATCTAAACCTAGATGTCCGGCAATTCTACCTGCTCCTTGAGATACTTCTTCTTGTATTCCTCCATCTGAAATAAATGCATATATGGTCTGCCCCATAACATCTCCCAACCGTGCTTTTAGAAACTTTGCTGCAATGGCAGCTCCCACGGCGTAGGCATGTCCTTGCCCTAAGGGACCGGATGTATTTTCTACTCCTCGCTCTACATCCAACTCCGGATGTCCCGGCGTAACACTTCCCCATTGACGAAAATTTTTAAGATCATCCATAGTATATTTTCCTGCTAAAGATAACACGGAATATAACATAGGTGACATATGTCCCGGATCCATAAAAAATCTATCTCTCCCTTCCCATTTTGGGTTCTTAGGATCGTACTCTAAAAATTCGGAATATAATATATTGACAAAATCAGCTCCTCCCATGGCTCCTCCCGGATGTCCTGATTTCGCTTTTTCAACCATTGATGCAGCTAATATTCTGATATTATCTGCTGCTCTATTTAACGTTTTAATGTCGGTCATTTTATTTTTTATAATTTTTGGGGTTCAAATTTACGTTTTAATTACACTTGTATTCATTATTTAAAGTAATATTGTGAAAATTAAGCAATAATTTTATTAGCTTTTTTCATAATATTTTTACAAAATGTACAAATTGTTCTTATTTTACCCTATATATACTGTTTATATTTATAACAATTCTTTGATATTTTCTAAATTTAAATATTTATTAAATTCTTGGTTATAATGTTTATTATATTCTTGATTCGGATAATAAATATTTGATATTTCCATTCCCATTTTACCTTGAGCTTCAGGTAAATCCTTATATATACCTGCAACCACGGCTGCACACATAGCGACTCCTAATGCGCATGCTTCTCTTGTAGCAATAACTTTTATGGGCATTCCTATCACATCCGCCATGACTTGCATCACATAAGGTGATTTTTGAGAAATCCCTCCTACAGCAATAATTTCATTTAATTTTATCCCATTATCAACAAAACGATCAATAATGTTTTTGGCTCCATATGCAGTTGCTTCTACTAATGATTTATATACGAGAGGTGCTACACTGGATAAGGCGATTCCCGTTATGGTTCCTTTTAATTCATAATTTACATTAGGAGACCTCCTTCCGTTAATCCAATCCGTAGAAACTATATTACTATCTTTAGGCGGTATTATCTTCGCTTGTCTCGCTAAACTTGGGATCATTTCCGCATATACCTCGTCCCTTAAGTTTTGTCGTGTTTCTGGATCACCGATATTTGATTTTAGCATAATATTATCCAACGGCCACATTAATAATCTCTTAAACCAGGCATATAAGTCTCCAAAGGCAGATTGCCCTGCTTCGAACCCCACCATGCCCGGAAGAATGATATCATCTGCTTGTTGCGGAATACCCGGAACCAATTTGTTTCCTATGCTTTTGGGACCTACGGTAATGGCACAAGTAGAAGTTCCGACAATTTCCACCATAGCTTTATCTTTTACTCCTGCACCTATAGCTCCGGCATGACAATCTAAATTTCCTACAGCAATAAGTACATTTTCCGGAAGTCCTAATTTGGTTGCCCACTCCTTGGTTATTGTTCCCGCAATTTGATCACAAGTATAGGCTTCTTTATGAAAAGTATCAACTAAGCCGTCCAAAGAAGGATCCATCGTTTTAAAGAATTCATTAGGCGGATAGCCGCCCCATTCTTTATTCCACATCGCTCTTGATCCGGCAATTCCCATACCTCTTTTTATTTCTTCGGGTCTTGTAATACCGCAAAGTATAGCGGGTAGCCAGTCGCTCGATTCCACAAAAGAATAAGCCGCTTGTCTTATCTCAGGTATTCTGAAAATATGAAGTGCTTTGGTCCAAAAGTGTTCGGTTGAATAATCTCCGCATCCGGCCGATTTGGTATAATCTATATGCCATTTTTTTGAGAAATCATTTAAATACGCATTGTCTTTCTGCCCTGTATGATCTTTCCACAAAATAAACATAGCATCAGGATTTTCTGCAAATTCAGGAAGTAGTGATAAAGGCACACCTTCCTTATTTACCGCTACTGGGGTTGAACCCGTCATATCGGTGCTTATCGCTTTAACTTTTTCTGCTGCTCCCGGAACTTTATATAAAACGTCTTTGACTATGAATTCGAGAACTTCCAAGTAATCTAAAGGATGTTGTCTAAATTGGGTTTTGACGGGATTACAATATAATCCTTTTTTCCATCTGGGATATTCTTTGATAGATAAGGCTAATTCTTTTCCGGTTTCTGCATCCATTAAAATTGCTCTTCCGGAATCAGTACCATAATCCAATCCTATTACTAAATTGTTTGATAGTTGCATTTTTTGGGTTTTAGTTTGAAGTTTTTTTAAAGAGACAGAATAAATCATATTGTTTATCATTTATTCCGTATCCATATTTTTGTTATGGTTGTCCGGTTAGCTCTTTTACCTTCTCTAACCGTTTGTATTTTTCATATTCAACATTGTAATGTTTATGATTTTGTTCATTTGGATAGTAAATTGTTGATATTCCCATGCCCATTTTTTCTTGCGCATCTTCTAACCTTGAATAGATACCTGCTGTTACGGCTGCACACATGGCAACCCCCAAGGCACAGGCTTCTCTAGTAGCTATAACCTTAATAGGTTTTCCCAATACATCTGATAAAATCTGCATTACATACGGAGATTTTTGAGAGATTCCCCCTACGGCGATAATTTCATCGATTTCAATCCCATTATTAATAAATTGCTCAACAATGGATCGAGAACCATAGGCGGTTGCTTCAACGATGGATTTATATATGAGAGGGGTAGTACTTGATAAGGCTAAACCGGTTATAGTTCCTTTTAATTCATAATCTACATTAGGAGTTCTTCTTCCATTGATCCAATCGGTAGCAATAATATGACTATCTTTAGCAGGTATTAATTTTGCCTGTCTGGCCATTTCAGGAATCATCTTATCATATACCTCCTGAATTACTTTATCTTTAGTATCCTTATCTATATAATCTATCTTGGCAAATATTTCGCGTAATGGCCACATTAATACCCTCTTAAACCACGCATAGTAATCCCCATAAACTGATTGTCCAGCTTCATAGCCTACCATACCCGGAATTATTGAATCGTCTGCTTGACCGGAAATACCTGGAATTAATTTATTGTTTTCGCTTTTCGGTCCAACTATAATATCGCAGGTAGAAGTTCCTATTATTTGTACAATTGCTTTATTTCTTACTCCTGCGCCAATTCCTCCTGCATGGGCATCAATATTACCCGCAGCCACTTTAACGTTGGTAGTAAGTCCTAATCTTTCCGCCCATTCTTCTGTTAAGTTCCCTATAGTTTCAACGCAGGTATAGACTTCTTTAGAAAAAGTATCAACGATTCCATCTAAAACCGGATCCAATTCTTTGAAGAATTCATTGGGTGGATAGCCTCCCCATTCTTTATTCCACATTACTTTAAAACCGGCTGTACATATATTTCTTTTTAACTCTTCTGGTTTTTTAAGTCCGACTATAAGATTAGAAAGCCAATCGCAGGCATCTACAAAAGAATGCCCGATTTCTTTGATTTTAGGGTCTTCTCTGAAAATATGAAGCGCTTTAGCCCAGTAATGTTCGGCTGAATAATTTCCTCCTCCTCCTGCATATCTTGTATAATCGGTATGCCATTTTTTGGAAAAATTATTTATATGTTCACAATCTTTGACACCTGTATGATCTTTCCATAAAATAAACATCCCGTTAGGATCTTCAAAAAAATCTTCTCGTAAGGCTAAGGGTGTACCTTCTTTATCAACAACAACCGGAGTGGAACAGGTCACATCAATGGCTAATGCCTTTATTCTTTCTTTAGCAACGGGAACAGTATTCACCACTTCATTGACGATATACTCAAGTACTTCGACATAGTCTAAGGGATGGTGCCTGAATTGATAATTTATAGGATCGCAATACATGCCCTTTTTCCATCGTGGATATTCTTTCACGGAAAGCGCCAATTCTTTACCGGTTTCAGCATCCATTAATATGGCTCTAGCTGAATCTGTCCCGTAATCAACACCGATTACTAAATTGTTTGAAATGTTCTTCATTTTTTTGTTTATTCAGTTTGTTTGTAGTAATTATTTGTTTTTTTCTTGTCCATAATAAGCGTTTGCTCCATGTTTTCTTTCATAATGTTTATGGATCAACGCCTCTTTTAATCGCAAGGCATCAGGGTTTATTTGTCTAGTTAAATAGGCCATTTTTGCTATATTTTCCAAAACGGCACTGTTATAAACTGCTTTTTCTGCTGTCTTTCCCCAAGTAAAAGGTGCATGGCTTCCAACTAATACCATTTCCATTTCTTTATGGCTCAACTTTTTTTCTTTTAGAATGTTTATTATTTGAAAACCTGTTTGGTATTCATAATCTCCTTTAATCATCTCATCGTCCATGGGAGGAGCGCAGGGTATATCCGAAATATTATGATCTGCATGAGTTGTACCGAATATGGGTATATCTAATAAGGATTGTGCCCATGCTGTAGCATACGTGCTGTGGGTGTGTACTATTGAATTAACATCTGACCAATGTTTGTATAAAACTGCATGGGTGGGGGTATCTGATGAGGGTCTTAAATTTCCTTCAACTACTTTTCCATCAAAATCTACCACAACCATATCCTCAGCTTTTAATTTTTCATAGGGCACACCACTCGGCTTTATGGCAAAAACACCCTTATCGTGATCTGCAACACTTACATTACCCCAGGTAAATAATACAAGGTTTAGTTTTGGTAATAATCGGTTACCTTCAAATGCTTCTTCTTTTATTTGAGCATATTTTTTCATAGATTTATATTGAATGTGAATATTCTATTAAATTTCCTAATACTTCAATACTTGGCAAAACAATATCTAGTTCCGGATTTGCTTCTTCCGCATCTGCCAAAGTGGCTTCTCCGGTCAATACCAATACTCCGAATGCCCCTGCATTATGTGCCATCATCATATCGGTGTAAATTCTATCTCCGACCATAGCTACTTCATCAGATTTTAATTTTTTAGCTGACAATATACCATCCAACATTTCTTTTTGTGGCTTACCTAAAACGATATCTGGCTTTCTCCCCGTTGCAGTTTCTATAGAAGAGCAAATAGAGGCACAATCTACTAAAACTACTGGTTTATCGGTCGGACAAACTTTATCGGGATTGGTAGCTATGTACATTTTACCTTGTTTTGCCCACCAAGCTGCTCTGCATAATCTTTCATAGCACAAAGTCATATCAAAGGCTACTATCACAGCATCCGGCTCATCTTCCGCCGAATCTTCTGTAGAGATATATCCTGCCTTTTTAAATTGTTCAATCATACTGGGAGTTCCTAAAATAAACAGCTTTTTTATTTGAGGATGTTTCGATTTTAGATAATCTATGGTAGCTACAGCTGATGAATACATTTCTTCTTCTGATGCTTCTATTCCTAAACCTTCTAGTTTCTTTAAATAATCTGAAATGCTTTTAGAAGGATTGTTAGTCAAAAAAGAATAACTTACTCCTAATCTTTTTAACTGTTTTAAAAAACTGATTGTATAAGGGAATAGTGTTGAGCCGTTATAAATGGTTCCGTCCATATCTAGAGCAACGTGTCTTAGCTTTTTTATTCTTTCTAAAAGAGCATTCGGAATTGTTTTTATATCTGTGATATAATTTTCCATAAAATTTATATTTAAATGATATATAAGGCGCATATATAACTTTAGTATATATGCGCCTTTTAATTTATTTTCCTTTTAATGCTCCATTTACACCGAATAATTCATCAATCCATTGATCAAAATACCCTGCTCTGTAAGCAAAATCCAAAATTGTATATCTGCTGCGTATTTTATGTGCTCTATAAAAACTGTCTCTAAGCCTTTTTCGTGTAATTCCGATTTCTTCCGGTTCAACAGGTGCTCCCACTGCTGCTAAGCGCTTTTTAGTTTCTTCAAAAGGAATGACTTGCGCTCTAAGTTTTCCTTTTAATTGATTCCAATTATTTTTTATTTTATTAAGTTGTTCTCTTAATTCTTCTTTTGTAACGTATTTATCTGTAGTTTGGGCAATTGCAAAAGGATGTATTTCTGTTCCTGCAAACATTTCATCTATCTCTTTTAACTGCGCTTCTAAGGTTGGCCATTTTTCAACCGCGGCATCTATATTTAACTGATCTATGGATTCTTTTAGCATAACTTCATACAATGCGGTAATTGCTAAAGTACCTATTCCTACTTTAAATCCATGAGACGGTGCCTGTTCATCTTGATTGGGATATAGACCGAATTTTTTTGCCATTTCTCCTTTGAAAGTATGATGTTCCATATCCCAAAGATGGCTAAACTGATGTTCTGATCCAGATGCAGGACGGCTTACTCCTGCTCCCCAAGATTCCATGGATTGCATTGCAAATCCCCCTAACATTAAACCTTCTGTTAGTAATTCAATTGCCTTAGGATTACCTTTTTTTGCTCCTGTAGGGTCTTGTAAGGCTTCGGCTAAACCGTCTTGAACGATATTCCATGCACTAGTCATAGGTTCTATCCCTTTTTTTGGATGATTAGGATCGGCTAATTCAGCTGCTAATATCCAATCAGCTCCCGATATAACTTTAGCATATAAATCTGCATAACCGGAAGCTGTCATTAAAGGTGGAGCTGCTGCAATTATATCTATATCAGCAACTAAGGCTCTGGGAGCTTCACAGGCATGGGTAATTTTTGCTCCTTTGTTTGTTATGGAAGCTCCGGCGGATGAATACCCATCCATAGAGGCTGCTGTTGCAACACACATATAGGGACGTTTTAACTCAGAGCTTGCTCTTTTGGTCAGATCATTGATAACACCGGAACCTACCGCTATTGGGGTAACATCTTTATCTTTCAGATAATCTCTGATTTGCTCAACAAAAATATAATCTGCATACAAGTTAGGGTCATCTAAAATGTAAGGTTCTTCCCCTTCTAAACCTGCACTTTTTATTGCTTCATGAACTTTTTTTCCTGCTACTCTGTAGGTATTTGGATCTGCTATAATTATCGCTTTTTTTCCGGGGAATTGTTCTTTAAATATTTGTGGAACTTTACTGAGTATATTAGATTCGATTTCAAGAAATTTCGTTTCTTTTGCTTGTTTTAAAGCCGATTTTATACTTTCTTTAGACATTTTTTTAGTTTTTTGTGGTTGATAATTTGTTGGTCTTTATGTAATTTAAAGCTTTTTTGAGTCTTCTATAAATTTAGCTAATCCTATATCTGTTAATGGATGTTTTAGCAAATCAAGTATAGGTGCTAAAGGAGAGGTAATAACATCTGCTCCAATTTTTGCACAATTAATTATATGCATTGAGGATCTGATCGATGCGGCTAAGATTTGCGTACTATATCCATAGTTATCATAGATCTCTCTGATTTCTGAAATTAAATTCAACCCATCTGTAGAGGTATCATCCAGTCTTCCTATAAAGGGAGATACATAGGTTGCTCCTGCTTTAGCGGCTAATAGTGCCTGCCCCGGTGAAAATACTAGAGTACAGTTTGTTTTAATTCCTTTACTTGAAAAATATTTAATGGCTCGGATTCCATCGTATATCATCGGAACTTTCACCGTTATTTGTTTATCAATTTCAGCTAATTCTTTACCTTCTTTGATAATACCTTCATAATCTGTGGATAAAACTTCTGCACTTACATCTCCATCTACAATTTCGCATATAGCTTTGTAATGAGCATATATACTATTCTTTCCGGTAATTCCGACTTTCGCCATAATGGAAGGATTAGTGGTTACTCCATCAAGAATTCCAAGATCTTGAGCCTTCTTGATTTGCTCTAAATCTGCTGTATCAATGAAAAATTTCATTTTTATTTATTTTTTAATGATTTTGTAATTATATTGAATATTTTAAAACGAACTTTTTATTAATCTATTAATTAAAGTAGGGCTTAACTATTACATAAAGGGCTGCAGCTATTAATCCTCCAACTATAGGTGCAATGGAAGCGTAAATTATCCCATATCCCCAATCACTGCTTCCTTTTCCTTTGATAGGTAACAGTTGATGAACTAATCTTGGCATAAGGTCTCTAGCCGGATTTAAAGACCATCCTGTAACCCCTCCATAGGCCATACCAATAGCAAAAATCATAAATCCTGCAGGCAAAGCTCCTAGTGAACCGAATCCGACCATAGAATGTGTAAATTGCGGAATACCTGTAGTATTTTCAATAATTTCTCCCCCATGGTTTGAACTCATTGAAAGCCCTATAAATACTAAAAAGAATGTACCAATAGCTTCCGCAGCAAAATTTTGAATTGAATTATTTTTTCTAATAGATGCATTAGTAGCAAAAACACCGAGTATCTTAGAAGAATCACCGGAAGTAGCTGAAATATGCCCTTTATATACGAATGAAACTAAAAGAGCTCCAAGAAAACATCCTATAAATTGCGCGGTAATGTAAGGGAGGACAAATTTTTGATCTAATACACCTGCCGCCCATTGTGCTAGTGTTACAGCCGGATTAAACTGACCGCCGGTATCAAATGGAGATGAAATTATTACTGACATAGCTACTGCAAATCCCCAGCCCAATGGCCCACTCAATGCTGCTTTGTTTCCCTCTCCATAGGTTTTATCTAAGTTAAGGTTCATACTGATACCACATCCTAAGGCAATTAATGAAAAAGAGCCTAATAACTCTCCTATAAATTTTGTTATTACTACTGTATCCATAATCTTTAATTTTATTTAGTTTTGATTTTTATTTATTTTAATGAACTTTATGTTTTTAAAGATTTAAAACGTAACAAATGTATTTACTAAATCGAAACTAAACAACAATAAAACAAATTTTTTTTTCATAAAAATTAAAATAATTTTGTTATGAAATCCCTAAATCATTCACAAAACAATATACAAAATACTGAATTTAAAGTATTTACATATTTATTTATAGTATTTTCATTAACGAAACTGAATCTTTCTTTACTTTCTGATAATTTAAATATTTTCGTAAATTTGACATTTATAAAGTAGATATAATTATTTTACCCAATGTTATTACATGCCCAATGAAGAATAACAATATTAATAATATAAGACAACAGGAAATTCTAGAAGAATTAAATTTTAATCATTATGTATCTGTAACTGATTTATGTAAGAAATTAAATGTTTCAGCAGTTACGATTAGAAAAGATTTGACTCATCTTGAAAAAATAGGAAAATTATACAGGACTCACGGAGGAGCTACGAGAGAATCTTTTATTGTAAAGGAAAGACATGTTAATAAAAAAGAAACCTTACAAGTTGAAGAAAAATCAAAAATAGCTAAAGCCGCACTCAATTTTATTGAAGATAATGATTTTATAACTATTTCTTCTGGAACTACCACACAAATGGTTGCCCAGGTTATTGATAATAATTATACTAAATTAACCATCCTCACTTCTTCATTGAAATCTGCCATGTTATTATATGGTAATCCCAATTTTGATGTAATACAATTGGGGGGAGATGTAAGAACTAAATCAGGCTCGGTTATGGGACCTTATGCTGAATTGATGATTAGTAATTATTCTTGCAGTAAACTATTTATAGGTGGTGACGGAGTTGATTTTGATTTTGGGCTTTCTACTTCCAGTACTATGGAAGCTAAAATGAATCAACTCATGATACAAAATTCTGAAAAAGTTATCGTTTTAGCTGATTCTACTAAAATAAGCAAAAGAGGTTTCGGTAAAATAACCGACCTGGATAAAATTCATGTTTTAATTACTGATCAAGGTATTAATAATAGAGATGTTGAAAAATTTGAAGATTTAGGTATAGAAGTCGTAATTGCTAAATAAATTATCTTAAAAACTAATTTTCCAATTAACTTGAATTTTTAAATGTATACATTCGATGAAACATTATTTTTTGTTTCAGCTAATTTTTTAACTTTTAATTTTATGCCTATTTAATGTATATCATTTTATTTAGATACATATATCTCTAAATTAATTAACAATTAAGTCTTTTTATTTAAAAATTACTGAATTCATATTTCTAAGAAAAAAACTTAAAATGCTACTTAAAATGAATTTTATGCAGCATTAAACTTACTTATATTTGAGTAATTTGAAAAAAATGTTTTTTCTTCTTTTATTTTAGAATTAAAAGAAATTAATCTAATTTAATTATAATAACTTCTATAAAGTAATTGCATAAAATTACCAATCAGAATTATTAATATTATCTCATCGAAAAAATAAAAAATTATCTAAGATTAGCTAGTTCATTTAGCGATTCTTTTAAAATATTCATGTTATTTATAGCCTCCGGAAATCCTGCATAAACAGTCATCATCAGCATAAAAATTTTAATTTCATTCTCTGTAACTCCCATGTTTAAAGCTCCGTTTATATGAAACTTTAACTCCTATAGTGCATTTCCTTAGGTAGCGAATGCCACAATAGTGGCAATTTGTCTAAACTTCTTTTCTAAACCATTTCGTGAATAAATATCAATGTATTCATATTCTAAGATAAATTGTGAAAATTCAGGAGAAAAATCACGATAGGATTTTTTCATTCGCTGCATCTGCAATCTATCTAGCTGTGAAAGTGTTTCTACGCGTTTTGAATATTTATCTATTACATCTGCTTCTTGGTTTACCTTTTCCTCTAAATCATTAATACCATTTTCTTTTCGCTTAATTAAAACTTCCTTCAATCCATTCATTGCATTAATAGATTTTTGAAATCCTCTATGTACAGACATTTACAATATTGTTTCTTTTACATCTGTTATAGAACTGCCGGTATTTATGCACCGTTTAGACGAACCTTTAATTGTGAGATTGCTCCTGAAGTGATAGGTGAAAATACCGATGTAATTTCTTTTGAATTGTTATCTAAATATTTTACACAATATACATCTCAGAGCGAATATTCGACAAGAAATCGGGCTAATTCCGTTTAGATTATGTTTGATTTAGATTAACAACCGTTTTGTTTCGATTAAGTGGATGTCCAATAAATATATGTTTAGCTGTAGTTCCTATTACATTTTTGCAATATGAATTTATTTATTTTATCTGTACATGCAATTTTTCATAAAACAAATCAATGGATTAGAATATATCTTTTACAGCTTTTAGAACAATTCCAATTATGAATTTGCTTAGGATTTACAAAAAATATTTCATCTGTTTGGATTGAGTATCCTCAAGATTGATCACATATAAGCCAGTACCTTCTGTAAAACAGACTAATGAAAAAAAGAATGTCAATGTGCCCATTCGATTTCAGGATCTTCCATTTTGTCAAATTTTCCTGCATAACAGGAAATATGTTGCAAGGTCAAAGATAATATATCAGATATGGAGTATTCCTTTACTTTAAGATAAAATTATAAAAATATGGATAATCGATAAAGTTATTTCATTAATTATCTAAAACTCATTAGTTGGTTATATTGGATCTTCTCACTCGCTTACTAGGATATATACATCCGTTAATGTAAGAGAAATATAAACCTAGTCATATTTCATTTTCGTTCTTCAATAATTATATTTTGAAATTTTGTTTATAAATTATAAGCTTATCTTTCTTAATTAACGATTTAATTAGCGCTATCTTCTCGCATTATCTTCATAGTAAAATTGAGTTATCTGAATCTTTAATTTCGTAATTCCCAATTTTTTCTCTACGAAGTTTTGTAAGATATCCACCTACTCCTAATTTCTGACCAAAATCATGAGCTAAAGATCTTATATAGGTTCCTTTACTGCAATGAACTACAAATTCAACATAAGGAATTTTAACCTTTGTTATTTTAAAATCATAAATTGATATTTCTCGGGAGGGTATTTCAACCGCTAGTCCTTTTCTTGCAAATTCGTATAATCTTTTACCTTCTTTTTTTAATGCAGAATATACAGGAGGTTTTTGAATAATTGTATCACCAATAAAATATTTTGTTGCTTCTTCAATATCTTTTACCTGTAAATGACTAAGTTCTTTATGATTAATTTCTTCTGTTTCCGTATCATAGGATGGCGTTTCGACTCCTAATTTTATTTCTCCTGAATATTGTTTTGATGCATCTTGAATTTGTTGAATTTGTTTGGTAGCTTTACCTACACATACAATGAGCAAGCCTGTTGCTTTAGGATCTAATGTACCCGCATGACCTACTTTAATTTTTATTAAATTAAAATTTCTCTTTATTTTCCACTTAATTTTATTTACAACATCAAAAGAAGTCCAATCCAACGGCTTATCTATTAAATATATTTTTCCTTCTTGTATATCTTCTAAATTCATTGTTTCTTTTATTAAAAAGCAAATATAATCAACAAATAATATCCAGTTTAGAATATTGAAAATTATTGTAAATTTGCAAAAAGCAAATCAACCTTGTTGCTTCTATTGATGAATAATAGAAGAGGAAAGTCCGGACACCATAGGATATCACAGCGGGTAACGCCCGTCCATTGTAAAATGAGGACTAGTGCAACAGAAAGGAAGTACAGTTCGGCTGTAGTGAAATCAGGTAAACTCTGTGAGGTGCAATGCTATGTATACCGGATTTATAAGGGCTATCCGTCCGATGCCGGGGGGTAAGCAGATTGAAATAAGGAGTAATTCTTATTCTAGATAAATAACAAGGCTTTTCAATATTGAGAATGACAAAATCCGGCTTATTGATTTGCTTTTTTATATATAAAAATTTCACTACTTTTATCCTATCCATTCATTTACATGTACACCCATCCCTATACGTATAGCCTTTGCTGATATGGTAAATGTTTCTGTAAATGAAGACCTTCCTATACCTAATGAATCAAGTTTTTCTTTATATTTCACTACATATCCAGCTGTGAAATTTAACTCTTTAAATGGAACATTTGAATTTCTTTTCACAAAGACAATTTTTCCATCTTTTTTCTCACAACTGTCTGTCATCCATTCAAAAAATCCAGTTTCATTGGTGGATTTAAGAGTTACTTCTATTCTACCACCTCTGATTTGTGCAGAGGGTCTTCCTGTAGGGTCTGTTTCTTGTGCTAATGAATAATTTACATTTATAATATTATATTTTCTCCCTGCTACCTCTAATCGTGCTCTAAATGACATAATAATTATTTTTTAGTGTTTTTTTTTAAATTCGACAAATTTACGTATTTGCTTATACATATTATTTGATGAATCGTTAAATGCTTGTTAAATTACATATTCTATTATAGGTTGACTTAACTACTTAATTTATAATATGCTTTTTTATAAAAAGACATTTTATTAGTTTATATTTTATAACAATAAAAAAAGAGATATTCATGATATCTCTTTTTTTTGATTTATTCTTCCTGATTATTTTTCAATTAAAACATTTCCTGTCATTTCCTTAGGAATCGGTAATCCCATTAGAGTTAAAATTGTGGGTGCTATATCTCCTAATTTACCTTGTTTTAAGTTATATTTTTCATTATCAACTACAATTAATGGAACTAAATTAGTTGTATGTTGGGTGTTTGGAGATCCATCTTCATTTTTCATCTTATCAGAATTACCATGATCAGCTATAATTAAAGTCGTATAACCGTTCTCTAAGGCTGCTTTACATATTTCTCCTGCACATTCATCAACTACTTCAGCTGCTTTGACTGCTGCTTCAAATACACCTGTATGTCCAACCATATCGGCATTTGCGAAGTTAAGACATACAAAATCAACTTCTTTCTTTTTTAATTCCGGTATAATTGAGTCTTTAATATCATAGGCTGCCATTTGAGGCTTTAAGTCATAAGTAGGAACGTCTTTTGGAGAAGGAGCTAAAATTCTTTTTTCGTTTTCAAATACTTTTTCCTCTCCTCCGGAAAAAAAGAATGTCACATGCGGATATTTTTCGGTTTCAGCAATTCTTATTTGTTTCATTGCTGCATTTGCTATGACTTCACCTATTGTATTTTTAATCGTGTCCTCTTTGAATATAACATGTATATTTTCAAACGTTTCATCATATTCAGTCATCGTTACAAAGTATAAATCTAATTTTTTAATTCCAACTTCCGGATGATCATGTTGAGATAAAACATCAACAATTTCTCTCGGTCTATCGGTACGAAAATTAAAGCATATAACAACATCACCTTCTTGGATTTTTGCCACAGGTTTATTATTCTCTGTTACAACGATGGGCATTAAAAATTCATCCGTAATTCCATCTTCATAGGATTGTTGTATCGCTTGTAACGGATTCTCTGTTCTATTCCCCTCTGCATTTACCATAACGTCATAAGCTATTTTTACCCTTTCCCAACGTTTATCTCTATCCATTGCGTAATATCTTCCTACAATAGATGCTAATTTTGCATTATTATCTTTACAAAAATCAATAGTATCTTTTATAAAGCCTTTTCCACTCTGTGGATCGCAATCTCTTCCATCTGTAAATGCATGTACAAAAACATTAGGTACATTAGATGAATTGGCTGCTTCTACTAATGATTTTAAATGGCTAATATGTGAATGTACACCACCATTGGAAACCAAACCAATAAAATGTACGGGTTTATTATTACTTTTAGCGTATTCAAAAGCTTTTTTTAATTCTTCTTCATTACCTAAGGTTTCATTTTCAACGGCTAGATTTATTTTCGTCAAATTTTGATAAACAACTCTTCCGGCACCTAAATTCATATGTCCTACTTCAGAATTTCCCATTTGTCCTTTAGGTAAACCTACATCCAACCCATAGGTTACCAAGGTTGTATTAGAATATTTCTGGAAACAGCTATCCATAAAAGGAGTATGAGCATGGTCAATTGCTGATACAGATTTATCCGTAGCTATTCCCCAGCCGTCTAAAATCATTAAGATTACTTTTTTATTCATAATTTATTTTTTGGTAAAATTAATTTATTTTTATATGTTATTTTAATTTTAAAGTTATTGAATATTTATGATTTTTATTGTTTTTTTAATATAACATTTATTATACAAAAAAAGACTTGTCTACTCAAGTCTTTTTTATATACTACTAGATTATTATTCAAAATTTATTCAACCGTTACAGATTTTGCTAAATTTCTAGGTTGATCTACATTTACACCCCTTAATACAGCAATATAATAAGCTAAGAGTTGTAATGGTATCACAGTTAAAATCGGAGTAAAACATTCTGAAACATCCGGAATTTCAATTGATTCAGTAACCATTTCTTTAACTGCGGTATCTCCTTGTGTGACAATGGCAATAACTTTACCCTTTCTTGAATTGATTTCTTGAATATTACTTACAATTTTATCATAATATCCTTTTTTAGGTGCGATAACCACTACCGGCATATTTTCGTCAATTAAAGCAATTGGACCATGCTTCATTTCTGCTGCCGGGTATCCCTCTGCATGTATATACGATATTTCTTTTAATTTCAACGCTCCTTCTAATGCAATAGGATAATTATATCCCCTTCCTAGATATAAGAAATTTCCAGCACCGGCATATAATTCAGCAATTTTTTTAATTTGATCTTCTGTATTTTTTATTACTTCAGATACTCTCTCCGGTATTGTTTCAAGCTCCAAAATTAGACTATTAAATCGCTCTTTACTTATGGTTCCTTTGTGTTTTGCCAATTTAAGTGCAATCATAGCTAAAAGTGCAAGTTGGGCAGTAAATGCTTTAGTAGATGCTACTCCAATTTCCGGTCCTGCATGTGTATAGGAACCAGCGTCTGTTAAACGCGCAATGGAAGAATCAATAACATTACATATACCATAAATAAAAGCTCCTTTTTCTTTTGCTAATTTCAAAGCTGCAATCGAATCTGCTGTTTCTCCGGATTGCGAAATTGCAATAACGATATCTTTATCTGTAATGATAGGATTTCTATATCTAAATTCCGAAGCATATTCAACCTCTACCGGTATTCTTGCCAAATCTTCAATAAGATATTCTCCTACTAAACCGGCATGCCAAGAAGTACCGCAAGAAATAATTATAATTCTTTCTGCATTTAAAAATTTTTCTTGATAATCCCATATCCCAGCCATTTGGATAATATCTTCATCTACTAAAAGTCTTCCACGCATTGTATCCATAATAGATCGAGGCTGCTCATGTATTTCTTTTAGCATGAAATGTTCATAACCTCCTTTTTCTATTTTTTCTAAGCTTGTTTTTAATTCATGTATTTGAGGATTAACTTTCGAATTATCCTTAATTTTATAAACATCTATTCCTTTAAGAGTTATGGTTGCCATTTCGCCATCTTCAAGATAAACTACTTCATTGGTAAATTCAATAAAAGGAGAAGCATCAGATGCTATAAAATATTCATTTTCACCTATACCTATCGCTAACGGACTACTTAAGCGAGCAACAACAATTTCTTGTGGCTGATCTACTTCCATTACAGCTATTGAATAAGCCCCTACCACTTCATTTAATGCATACCTAACAGCCGTAGATAAATCTAACTTTTGAGAGTCTTGCATATATTGTATTAAGTTCACTAATACTTCGGTATCTGTTTCACTTTTAAAAGTATATCCTTTGGAAGTAAGCATTATTTTCAAAGTTCCGTAATTTTCAATAATACCATTATGTATTATTGCAATTTTTCCGTTATTTGATATATGAGGATGTGCATTAATATCACTGGGTACACCATGAGTAGCCCATCTTGTATGACCGATTCCTACAGTTGCTTCAGAATTTAAATCTTTACATTTTGCTATTAAATCAGATACTGAACCTTTGGTTTTTCTTAGTTTAAAAGTACCATTTTCATTTAAAACTATTCCAGCACTATCATATCCTCTGTATTCTAACCTTTTTAAACCGTTTAATATAATTGGATAGGCTATTTTATATCCGATATATCCAGTTATTCCACACATACTTTAATATTTTTAATATTTTTAATATTTATTATTTATAAGAAATATATACTTTAATTTTTAGTATATAATATTTCAAGTCTTAACTTTTTATCTCCTGAATTTTTATTTCCATAAAACGTTAAGCGAAACGGCTCATAAGCTCTAGTTGTCCTAGTATATCCTAAATATTGATTGCTATTTGTTGAACGGGAAATGAAATTACCCATTTCAACTAATATTTCATCATTAGGCTTATTTTTTTCAACAATATCTTTAACCTGCTTGGTAATATTAAGCGTGTAATATTGAGGATTAGAGTCAAAATCGTACTTTGGATTGAAGAAGTAGCCAGCTATAGCAGAATAATAAGTCAGATCAGGCAAAAACTTTTTTTGAGTATAATTATAACCATAAATATAATCCGGTTTGGATGAAACATTTTCCGTAAGATAAAATTTTAATTTTGCTCCTGTTATAGCCCAATTATGATTTTGTATAGAATCTCTGATCGCCTCTAATTGTGAGTCGTTTAATTTTATATGAATAGATGGTCCCCCCATACCTTGCAAAAATAATACTGATTCTCCATTTTGCTTATCCGGATTATTCATTTGTTCCTTAAATTGAGAACTAGCTGAATTACGATGGTAAAAATTATATTCTCCTACCACAGAGTTATATGCTGAATTCATTGAAAATGAATATGTCGCAGTGGTATAACTATCTGATGGGTTCTCTTTATATTTATAGTAAGCTACCAGAGTCATTTTATTAACAGGGAAGTTAAACATAAATTTTGAATTTTCATCAATAGGGTGTATTTTTATCCCTTTAAAATACTGAATAAATCTGGAATTATCACTTATATCGGCGCTTCCTTTTTTACCAAAGAAGTGTTCCTTGAAATAATCGGGATCTAGCTTAATTCTATAACCTGCCGTCGTAGGCTCTGTAATAACCGTTCCCTCACTTGTTCTTACTGAAATACTAGTTAAGGAATCACCGAGTACCGCAGTTCCCAATTTATCGCCTATATCAATTGTTTTACTTGAATAGAACTTTGATGAGGTTGACTCTAAAAAGGTATTTATTCTATTTACATCCACTGCCATAGCGTTACCGGATTTACCTAAAAAAGATGCTAATGTATATTTTTTAACATATTTGATGGTATCTATTCCACTTGAACTTCCGGGGTTTAGAACGATTTTTCTTTCTTTGTAGGAATATGCATTAAATGATGGATTAATGCTTAATATAACAGAATCTACTTTCTGAATTTTACCTTTTATTTCATCAGAAACACTTAACCGTACTTGTATCGCAAAAGATGCTTTGGATTTTCCAAAAGTATTATCTTCATAGACACCTATTAAACCACTACCCAAAGTGTTGTAATCAGCTCTAATGGTATCGTTATTATAAACATTATAAGCTACTAAATCTACGAATGTATTTCGCCCTTCTAATTTCCCTGGGATAAGGTCTGCTCCCACATCTGTGGTATCATTTTCACAACTTAATAAAATAAATGCAGGCAGTAAGGATAAAAAAAATAACTTTATCTTTGATTTAAGTATTTTCATATTTGTTTTACTCTTGGATCTTTATTTCACTTGTAACGTGATAAATTTCTTTGACATCTTCGTTTTGAATAAAATTAAATTTAGGATTATTCAATTGCTTGAACATATCTTCCAATTCGTCAATTAAAACTTCTTCACCTTTTACAATAGTATCCGAATCTTTCATAGCTTCTTTAATAATACTAACATATTTATTATCAATTAAATATTTTAATTTGCTAGTATTAATATTATCAAATTCCAAAATATCTTTAAGGTTACTACTAAATGTCCCGTTACTTCCTTGATTATAAACAGATGTAATAACTTTTATATCACTAAAGAATGCATCATTAGCATAATTAGTTTTTAAATAAATTGGTAAAAAGCTTGCCATCCATCCATGTAAATGAATAATATCAGGTATCCAATTTAATTTTTTTATAGTTTCTAAAACGCCTTTTGTAAAAAAAACAGCTCGTTCATCATTATCTTCAAACCACTCATCGGTTTCATCTTTATACGGCGATTTTCTTTTAAAATATTCATGATTTTCTATAAAATACACTTGCATCCTTTCTCCAGGAAGTGAGGCAACTTTAATAACTAAAGGTTGATCAAGATCATTTATAATCAAATTCATACCTGATAACCTGATCACCTCATGAAGCTGGAATCTTCTTTCATTTATTTGCCCAAATCTAGGCATAAAGATTCTAACATCATTTCCTTGTGCAAACATTTGTTTGGCTAAATTGTAAACTCCTGATGAAATTGGATTTTCGTCAAAATACGGTACTAATTCAGAAGTAACATGAAGTATTCTTTTTGAACTCATTATAAATTGAAGGCTGATTATAATTTAACAAAGTTACAAAAAATTAATCAAACTGTAGTAAGTTTGCATTTTAAACCCTGACATTTGTCACAAAAAGCTAAAATATGTTAATATTAAAAACCAGAAATGAGTTATTTGATTTTATCCAATACATTAACGCTAAAAATTTATCCCTAGGGTTTGTTCCAACTATGGGAGCTTTGCACGACGGGCATCTATCTCTTTTTAAAAGAGCTATTGAGGATAATCAATATACAATAGGAAGTATTTTTGTAAATCCTACACAATTTGACAATCAAAATGATTTGTTAAAATATCCTAGAACTGTCGAAGATGATATAAATAAGTTAAAAAGCGTAGGTTGTGACGCTGTATATCTACCAGGAGTTGAGGATTTATATCCTAATGGTTTGGAGTGTGATACAATAGCCATGAATGGTTTGGATTTAGTTATGGAAGGAGAGTTTAGACCGGGGCACTTCCAAGGAATGGCAACAGTTGTCAAACGTTTATTATTGCAAATAAATCCTACCAGAGCTTATTTTGGTGAAAAAGATTTCCAACAATTACAAATTATACGACATATGGTTCGTGCTTTAAAATTACCAGTTGAAATTGTTGGTATGCCTATTATTCGTGAATCAAGCGGATTAGCAATGAGCTCTCGTAATATGAGACTTACTCCTGATTTTAAGAAAAAATCCATATTTATTTATCAATCTTTATTAAAAGCTAAAGAATTATCTTCTCACTATACTCCTCAAAAGGTAGTTTCAAAAATTGAGAAAATGTATTTAAATACAGATTTAAAGCTGGAATATTTTACAATTGTTAATGAAGAAACACTATTAACAGCAAATACATTTGACGACTGCAAAAATTATAGAGCTTTTATTGCTGTATTTGCAGGAGATATCCGATTAATTGATAATCTCCAAATACGCTAAAATTATTTTTTTTTTATTGTTATAATTAATTTCAACTTAATTATCTTATATTGAATTAAATAACCAATTAAAATTAGTGTTAACATATTATTTTTTTAGATATTATTTTAGGGAATATAATACCATATAAATATGTAATTTGATTTATGAATAAAAAATTTAAAAGTATATTAACAATTTTCGTTTCTATATTAATTGCTGGTATATTAATGTTTTTAGTTTCAAAAAGTTTAGGTGGAGATTTCATTGAAAAAACTGTATTAACTGCTAAAAAAGCTGATTATTTTTGGATAAGCGTTGCGGCCTTTTTCGGATTAGGGGCCTATTGGATTAGAGCTATTAGATGGAATTTACTTTTAGAGCCAATGGGCTATAAGATTAAAAATTCGAATGCTTTATGGGCTCTTTCCTTTGGATATTTTTTAAATTTAGGAATTCCTAGAATGGGAGAAATTGGTAGAGCAACCGCATTACAAAGTGTTGAGAAAGTACCATTCACTAATTCATTTGGCACTATAGTAACTGAACGAATTATTGATCTTGTCTTTATGATATTTTTTATTCTTTTAGCATTGTTGTTTAATTATTCTACTCTATTATCATTTTTTGATCTATTAGGTAAAAACGAACCCCATGAAGTTGAAAAAAATTATACTTTCTACTACGTATTTATAGGTATAATTATTCTTTGCGGTATTTTACTCTATCTATTTAGAAAAAAATTACTAAAATTATCAATAACTAAAAAAATATTTTCTTTTTTAAATGGTATTTGGAATGGTTTACTTTCTGTTTTCAAATTAAAACAAAGAATGAAATTCATCCTTTTATCTTTTGGAATTTGGATATGCTATTTTTTTGCTTCGTATCTTGTGGTCTTTGCACTCCCTGAGACTTCTTCAATACCTTTACAAACTGGCTTTTATATATTAGCTGTTGGAACTTTAGGAATGCTTGTTCCTGCATCCGGTGGAATTGGCGCATTTCATCTTGCTATGATGCTAGGTTTTTCAGCTTTATATTTACAGTATGGAAAGTCTACTGATGAGGGTAAAGAAATAGGTTATTCATATGCAATTCTTGCTCACAGCTTACAAATGGTATTGATGATTATTATGGGATTACTTTCAGTGATAATGCTCGCTAGAAATAAAGAAAAAATATGAGAGTAAACTAATATATTTTAAAACTGTTCTCTTAATTAAAATATTTATTGCTTATAAAATAGAAAAAGCTGTTCAAATGAACAGCTTTTATTATGCTTGATATAGAAACTATATATTTTTGTTAGTTTGAAAACAAGATAATTCTTAACTTTCTGAATCACTATCCGCAGATGCAGCTTTAACATTTCTTGAAGTTTTCACTGCTGCAATTACTGTATTTGCCGGATGCAATATTTGAAAATCTTTTAGTTCAACTTTAGACACTTCAAATTTATTTCCTACATCTAAAGAAGTTACATCTATCACGATTTCATCAGGTAAATTTGCAGGAAGTGCTTTTACTCTAAGTTTTCTTAAGTTAACACGTAAAACTCCACCTCTTACAACTCCTTTTGATCTACCGGTAATTACTACAGGCACCTCCATAGTAACAAATTTTTCTGGATTAATTTGATAAAAATCAGCATGTATAATTTTATCTGTTACCGGATGGAATTGTAAATCTTGTAAAATAGCTTCAATTTTCTCTCCATCTATTTCTAAAGTAACTGTGTGTGCTTCAGGAGTATAAACTAAATTAGTAAAACTTCTTTCTTTAGTTGAAAAATGGATTACATTTTTTTCTCCATAAACAACACAAGGAACTTTTTCAGCATTACGTAAGGCTTTTGATGAATTCTTGCCTACGCTTTCTCTTTTTTCTCCTTGAATTGTAATTGATTTCATATAATATTACATTATAAATTTTTTGCTTATTGATTCTCTGTTGTGTACTAAGTTCATCACTTCTCCAAACAAAGGAGCGCAAGATAGTACTTTTATTTTACTTACGAAAGTATTTTTTAACGGAATTGAATCTGTTACAATCACTTCCTCCAATTTAGAATCATTTATTCGATCATATGCAGCTCCTGAAAAAATTGCATGAGTTGCCATTGCTCGAACACTGGTAGCTCCAGCATCCATGAGTATATCAGCCGCCTTTGTTAAAGTCCCCGCAGTGTCAATCATATCGTCAACTAAAATCACATTTCTCCCCTTTACGTCTCCAATCAACGTCATAAAATCAACATTATTAGCTTTTTTTCTCTCCTTATAGCAAATAACTACGTCAGCATCTAAATACCCAGCATAAGATCTCGCCCTTTTTGCCCCCCCCATATCAGGAGAAGCAATAGTTAAGTTTTCTAATTTTAATGACTTAACATAATTTATAAATATTGCGGAAGCAAATAAATGATCAACCGGAATTTCAAAGAATCCTTGAATTTGATCTGCGTGTAAATCCATTGTCATAACACGCGTTGCTCCAGCAGCAGTTAATAAATTAGCTACCAATTTTGCTCCTATAGGAACACGAGGTTTATCTTTTCTGTCTTGACGAGCCAAACCAAAATAGGGAATTACTGCTGTGATTTTATCTGCAGATGCTCTTTTAGCGGCATCTATCATCAACAACATTTCCATTAAATTATCCGCTGGTGGAAAAGTAGAGCCTATAATAAAAACTCTGGATCCTCTTACAGATTCTTCTAAACAAGGTTGGTATTCACCATCACTAAAATCAAAGAAACTCATTTTTCCTAAAGGCATTCCATAACTTTGTGATATTTTTTCTGCTAAAGAAACACTTTCTCTAGTCGAGAAAATATGGACTGGTTGAATCATTTATATGTGTTAAAAAAAATTTTCTGAAAACGAGTATTGCAAATTTATGATTTTTTTACTCACTCTATAAAAAAAACTGAACAAAAATTTGTTCAGTTTTTTACGCAAAAGCTTTATCTTTAAGGAAACTTAACTGACTGATATATATTTGGATTTACCAACGGAAGATTAGAACCATACTTTTGATTTATAGCTTTTATAAATTCATTAGCTATAAAAGCATATCCTCTTCCTGTGGGATGAATGCCGTCCAATGAAAAAAATCCCCCTGTTATAAATTGATTGGTATAATTTACTCCATCATAAATAACCCCGTCTTTAGTTTTTAATTGGCTAACCAATGATTGAATATTTGTATAGGCTAAATTATACTGTTTCGCAAGATTTTCAATTATATGGTTATATGCTTTTATTGCTTCCCTAATATTAATAATCTCTTTATCGGTTAATACATACTGATCTTCAATCGGTTTTGATGTTCCACCTCCAGCTTTTAAGATTAAAGATACGGACAAAAGGAACAAATCCCCTGAGTTAGACATTCTTATGGAAGGAAGTCTCATACTATCCAAATTTGTAAGATCCTTATCAATAATTACCGCCCCATTAGCTTGACCTTCCACAAAAATTATTTTTCGAGCAGTCAATTCCTCTGCGGAAATAATATGATTGGCTTTTGCCTGATCTAAACCGTCATTATAACTTTTATAAGATGCATTTAATTTTTTTATTTGCTCTAAAGTAAATTGATTGGCTTTAAATGGTTTTGGGGTAATTTTATTAAAATATGGAAAATCAGTAATATCTGGTAAATTAGCCACCACTCCCTTTGCAGATTTCGAAACTAAGGTTTCAATTAGTTTGGTATACACATTTTGGAAAGTTGAAATATCTGTAATAACATTAGAGCCATCACCCCCTGAAGTAGCATAACCTAAAACATCATTGATTCCGATCCATAAAGAAAAGAATGTTGGATCTTGAGCTATTGCATCTTCTAAAGCTGTTGAATTTGGATTAGATGCAAAACGCACAAAATAAGGATTTGCCTTTTTTGAGAATAAATTCAATGGATTTCCATAACCGGCTGCCGTCAAATGAAAAGATTTAGCACCCGGTATACCCATATTTTGATAAAAACTTTGTGAATAGATATTTGTCAAAGTAGTTGTTCCTTCTCCCGGAGAAGTTATTGGTGTAAGAGAACCTTCAGAAACTACCAATATTTTTTTATTATCCACCTTTGCTTCAGATATTCCTCCTAAATCATCAGCCATATAAGGACTCCTAAAATCCCCCCCTCCTATTCGCTTCATTTGTTCTGCAACAATTAAAGGAAATGATTCGTTTTGTCCGGAAATATAAAGTGCATTATCTCTAAATCCTGAAGTAAATGAGCCTCCCAAAGCTACATATCTGGAAAAGTCTGCCTCACCTGAACTAAATTTAGTATCTAAATCTTCACTAAAATCATTATTACAGGAAAGAATAAAATTAAATAATCCAAATAAAATAATTATTATATATTTTCTCATAGTTAACAGTTAAAAAGGATTCCATGATAGTCCTAAACCAAACATAAAACTGTTGAGCTTGACATCTCCTTTGAAATTATAAAATTTATTTACCACCTTTCTCGAATTACCGACATAATACATTCCTGTCATATCAAGCATTAATTTGTTATCTAAGAATTTATATCCCACCCCTCCTGTAATGGCATTATTATCTGTACTAGGCATTTCCGGACTCCAATAATCTTTACTAATCGGCGAAGGATCATAATAATATCCCAATCGAAGATCTAACTTATCGGTTACAGAATATTCCGTACCAATTCTAAATGTGTGAGTAGTATGCAAATTTTTAGGTGAGGATGATATGGTTGGATCGTTGGGATCATTGCCTACTTTATTTTGATGAAAATTTAATGTCAGCGCCTTATATTTATTCCAGCCGGAAATATTTAAATCACTAGAAATAGACCATTGAGGCAAAAGTCTATACGTTATTCCTAACGTAAATTCTGAAGCTAACGGTAATTTTGCATCAAACCTATCATTTTCTGTTGGAAATGATTCACTTCCTACCAATGAAGGAGGAATTTTAAATCGGGCTTTACCGTTTACAGCATCTATATCTATATTGGATCTATAGGCGATACTTATGTCTAAATCTTTAATTGGTTTTACATACACCCCCAAATTATATCCATTACCCGTTGCATTTTTATCTAGTAATTTTATTTTTCCGTCAACTGAAGATATTGCTTTTTGTAAGTTTACACTGCCTACAGCATAGATATATCCTGCACCTACACTTACCCAGTCAGCTAAACGATATGCTATTGTAGGTTGAAAAAAATAAGACCTCAAGGTAATTTTAGTTATTAAATCTTTTCCGGCCCAATCTTGCCCCCAATCAATTCCACTGCCGAAAGGGGTAGTTAAACTAAACGCAACAGATAGCTTATCCGTTGCTTTATATGCAACATTAAAAAATGATGGTGTACTAACAGGGTTGTCAGTTTTTGTCTTATATAATGTAGGTTTATTTTGAAAATCGGCATTCCCAAATACCATAAAAGTGCCCGCTGTAAAACTTAATTTCGAAGGAATAAACGATATTCCTGCCGGGTTAAAAAAAGTTATACTTGCATCTCTAGTATGAGCACTAGTATGAGCCATAGCAACTTGTCTGGCTCCTTGAAGAGAAATTCTGAATCCTCCACCTTGCATTATAATAGACATCAGAATAAAGAACATTAAAACTACTTTTCTAGTCATAAATATCATTTCATTAAAGCAAAACTATACGTTTTTTAACAAATCTATAATAATATATACCCTTTATTTTTAATTTAATAATATACCTTAAGATTTAGTTTTAACAATCTTTTATGCATGTTTTAAATTATAAACGATTAAATAATTTTGTATTTTATTTAGATTAAATACAAATAATCCCTATCTTTGCAGATGAACATAAGGTGTTTAGTTATAAAAATATGCTTACCAATAAATCCCTGTCATTTTTAAAACCAACTCAAGAAGCAAAAGTTATAGGATTTTCTGAAGATAATATTCCCACTAAAATTTTAGAAATGGGAATCGTTCCTGGTGTTTTCGTTAAAGTAAAACGACAAGCTCCTTGGAATGGGCCTCTTTTCATTGAATATGGTAAAGAGAAAAGTACTATAATGCTTCGTAAAGAAGAAGCAGATTGTATATTGATTGAAATGCAGTAGAAATAATGAGTATTAAAACTATTGCTCTTGTAGGAAATCCAAATGCTGGGAAAACGACACTTTTTAATCGCTTAAGCGGTTTACACCAAAAAACAGGAAATTATCCAGGCATTACCGTAGAAAAGAAAGAAGGTAAGTTTGTATACAATTCCATTGAATATAGACTTATTGATCTACCGGGAATTTATAGTCTATGTCCTTCATCTGCAGATGAAGAAGTAGTACTTTCCACACTTGCTAATCCTAAGAGTCCTTATTATCCTGATATCATTATAGTCGTAGCTGATGTTCATAATATGAAAAGAAGCTTATTTCTTTATGAACAAATTAAAGACTTAAAAATACCTACTATCTTAGTTATCAATCAAATTGATAATATCGAAAAAGAAGGAATTCTAATTCGAAAAGAAAATCTTGATGCTTATTTTAGTACACCTGTTATTTTAGTGAGTTCAAGAAAAGGTGAAGGAATTGATACTTTAAAAGAAACAATAAATAAAGGTTTTATTAATGAGTCTTTGGAAACTTTCCAATATCCTCACGAATTTAAAGATGCTGTAGATGAAGTAAAAAATTCATTTGAAATAGATGATTATCTTGCCTGGCTTTTCTTAGCTCAGACAAAAACAACTAATATTCCTTTAACCTATCGTGAAAAGGTGAAGGAAATCGTTAAAAAACATAAATTAATATCGAAAAGACTTCAAATAAAAGAAACTATTTTACGACATCGGAAAATAGATGATCTAGTTGAAAAAATTGTATATAAAGATCCCAACTATCAAACTTTCACCAATAAATTTGATAAAATTGCTACACATTCATTTTGGGGATATTTTTTATTTTTTTCCATATTATTTTTAATCTTCCAAGCATTATTTTATTTATCAAGCTATCCTCAGGATTGGATTGAAACTTTTTTTGCTTATAGCAGCGAACTATTGGAATCATATTTACCTCAAGGACCTATCTCAGAACTCCTTACTCAAGGAATTATTCCTGGTATTAGTGGTGTAGCTGTTTTTGTACCTCAAATAGCAATTTTATTTTTCTTCCTACTCGTAATGGAAGAAAGCGGCTATATGGCAAGAGTTGTATTTTTAATGGATAGATGGTTTCGACCGGTAGGATTGAATGGGAAAAGTGTAGTTCCTTTATTATCGGGAGCAGCATGTGCAATTCCCGCAATTATGTCGGCTCGTAATATTGAAAATACAAAAGAACGATTAATAACCATTTTAGTAACTCCTTTTATAACATGTTCGGCACGCCTTCCTGTTTATTCTATTATTATAGCGTTGATTATTCCTAAAGGAAATGTTTTTTTTAATTTGCAAGGAATCGTTATGATGATATTGTATTTATTAGGAGTCGTAATGGTTTTTATAAGTGCTGCTGTTGCCAATAAATTATTAAAATCTCAATATAAAAGCTATCTTATTTTAGATATGCCTAATTATAAAATTCCGTTCTGGAAAAATGTATTTTATGGGCTTTTTGAAAAGTCTTATAGCTTTGTTGTAAATGCAGGTAAAATCATTATAGCCGTAAGTGTTATACTTTGGGCATTAGGAAAATTCGGTATTTCAAAAGAAAATAACAGAACTAACTATTTTGCTGATGTTCCTTTAGAAAACTCTTATTTAGGAAATTTTGGAAAAACTATCGAACCTGTATTCAAACCTCTTGGTTATGATTGGAAAATAGATATTGGTATACTTTCTTCCTTTGCTGCTAGAGAAGTTTTTGTTGGAACCATTGCTTCCATATATAGTCTTGAAGATGATGGGAATGAAAACATTAAGCTAAAGGAATTAATGAAGAGAGATATTAATCATAATACTATGGAACCAACTTTCAATTTTGCTACAGGTATTTCCATCTTACTATTTTACGCTTTTGCCATGCAATGTGTAAGCACTTTGGCTGTAGTTAAAAAAGAAACTAATTCTTGGAAATGGCCGGCCATTCAATTATTTTATATGACCGGAATCGCCTATTTAGTAGCTTTATGTGCCTACCAACTTTTAAAATAATAAAATCTTAATATCTTTCTGATATTTTTTATTTTATCTAAAACCACAATCTAAGAATTTTTCTTGTCTTGCTGAATTTATTGAAAATTTAGGTATTCTAATCGGGAGGCAATGAATGTAAAAAAGAAAAATCATATAATTTATAATATCTTCATTTAAAAATGATATTTGGATTTCATTACCTCCCTTTTTATTGAAATGATATGAAAATATATATCTTTTCATACTATTTACTTATATTAATTTAAAAAAATATTTTAATTTAAACACCAATATGATTTAATAAAAAAATAATTAGCATAAATTTTTAATTTTTGTAAATTAGCGATTATTTATAATAATTAAGATGATATTTAAAAAAATTTGCTCTGTAAAAAATGCTCATAAATCGCAACTGCTCATTAAAGGATTATATGATTATTGCACCGTTCTTAACCCCGAAAATGAAATCATTTACAAAAATATTTCCAGATATAATTATCGAGAATTCAAAAAAAGAGTTCAACGATATGCCAATATGCTTAGAAAACTAGGAATAGATGGTGGGCAAACTATAGCTGTTATGGATTATGATAGTCATCGTTATCTTGAATCTTATTTTGCAATACCCATGACAGGAAACGTCTTGCATATGATCAATTGGAGATTATCTGCCGAACAGATTCATTACACGATCAACCATGCTGAAGATTTGGTAATAATTGTCCATTCGGATTTTTTACCAATTTTGGAAAAATTTGTAGGTAAAATGCCTTCTTTAAAATATATAATTATATGTAAAGATGAACCTACTAATGTACCCTCAGATGTCTTAGATATTTATGGCGAATATGAAGAATTAATGTCTCAAGCCTCAGATAAATACGAATTCGAAGATTTTGATGAAGATGCCGTAGCAACAACTTTCTATACTACAGGAACTACAGGAGATCCTAAAGGAGTATATTTTACCCATAGACAATTAGTATTACATACCTATAATCTAGCAGCAAGCTTCGGATTTTCCGGATCAATTGCATGCCGACTTAGCTCAAATGATGTTTATTTACCATTAACTCCTATGTTTCATGTTCATGCCTGGGGATTTCCTTATTTAGCAACAACTTTTTCATTAAAGCAAATATATCCGGGAAAATTTACGTTGGATGGGATTATTGATATATTTTCTAAAAAAAGACCAACCTTTTCTCATTGTGTTCCTACAATTCTACAAATGATATTGGAAAGTAATGAAACTAAAGATATTGATTTCGCAGGATGGAAAATCATTATCGGAGGAGCTTCATTAACTAAAAAGCTAGCTAAAAATGCCTTAGAAAGAAATATTGATATTATGACCGGATATGGAATGTCAGAAACGTGTCCGATTACAATATTAACACATATTGACCCAAAATATAAAGATTTAGACTTGGATAAACAATCGGAGATGAGGATTAGGACCGGAACTCCGGTATTATTTTCAACTGTTAAACTTGTTAATGAGAACGGACAACCGATACAAAATGATGATAAGGAACAAGGTGAAATAATTTTACGTGCCCCCTGGCTTACCCAAGGCTATTTTAAAGACGAAGAAAGAGGTAGAGAGCTATGGAGTGATGAATATTTACATACCGGTGATTTGGCTACCATTAATTCCAATAATTCTATTAACATTACAGATAGAATAAAAGATGTAATTAAAAGCGGTGGGGAATGGATTTCTTCTGTCCAATTAGAAAATATTATTACGAGTCATGAAGCCGTAGCCGAAACTGCAGTAATAGGAATACCAGATGAAAAATGGAGTGAAAAGCCTTTTGCTCTTATTGTTCTAAAACCCGATATGAATCTCAACCATGATGAGCTAAAAAATTATTTAAAACAATATACGGATTCCGGCATATTAAGTAAATGGGCTATTCCGCAAAGTATTAAATTCGTTTCAGAAATTCCTAAAACTAGTGTGGGTAAAATAAATAAAAAATTAATACGAAATCAAATGGCTGAAAATTTATAAATTATTATACAACTATAACTAAAATTAAAAATTAATAGATTACTTTATTAACCTTTACTTATTTTAATATATATAATTATTAACCTTTAATAGCTTCTTTCCTTTATTAATAAAGCGATCTTCAATAAAATTATCAAAATAAAATTAGCTTAAATATTTGTTTTACTTAACTAAGTATTATTATATTTGATACAAATCAATAGTAATTATGCAAAAAATAAAAGTACTAAATCCTGTTGTTGAAATGGATGGTGATGAAATGACAAGAATTATCTGGAAATTTATTAAAGACAAGCTCATTCTTCCCTATTTAGATATAGATTTAAAATATTATGATTTAGGTATTGAAAACAGAGATAAAACTAACGATCAAGTTACCATAGATTCTGCTGAGGCTACTAAAAAATATAATGTTGCAGTAAAATGTGCAACAATAACTCCTGATGAGGCTCGTGTAAAAGAGTTTAATCTAAAAAAAATGTGGAAATCTCCCAATGGTACCATTCGTAATATAGTAGGAGGTACAGTATTTCGAGAGCCCATTATTATGAATAATGTTCCCAGATACGTTCAAGGTTGGACTCAACCGATTGTAATCGGACGTCATGCTTTTGGAGATCAATATAAGGCAACTGATGTAGTAACTAAAGGTCCTGGAAAACTAACAATGACTTTTACTCCTGAGAATGGAGAACCGCAAACTTGGGAAGTATATGATTTTAAAAATGATGGAGTTGCTCTCTCTATGTATAATACAGATGAATCGATTGAAGGATTTGCTCATTCATCTTTTCAGATGGCATTAACAAAAAAATGGCCATTATATCTTTCCACTAAAAATACCATTTTAAAAGCTTATGATGGAAGATTTAAGGATATTTTTCAGAACGTTTATGAAAGCAATTACAAATCTAAATTTGAAGCATTAGGTATTACCTATGAGCATCGTCTTATTGATGACATGGTGGCATGTGCCATGAAATGGAACGGAGGATTTGTATGGGCCTGTAAGAATTATGATGGAGATGTACAGTCGGATACAGTTGCCCAAGGTTTCGGTTCATTAGGGCTAATGACTTCTGTATTGGTAACACCTGATGGAAAAACAGTGGAAGCGGAAGCTGCTCATGGAACCGTAACCCGTCATTACAGATTATATCAAGAAGGCAAAGAAACATCTACGAACCCTATTGCATCCATTTTTGCATGGACCAGAGGTTTAATGCATAGAGGTAAATTGGACAATACTCCTGAGGTAGTTAATTTTGCTGAAACGCTTGAAAGAGTATGCATCGAAACAGTTGAAGGAGGGAAAATGACTAAAGATCTTGCTCTATTGGTAAAAGGGAATAAAATGACTCGTGAAGACTATCTTAGCACGGAAGATTTTTTGGACGCCATAGATAAAGGTTTAAAAAATAAATTACTCCATTAAAATAGTATTTTATAATCTATGAATTTATCTTTTTGTCAAACACTTGTCATACTATTTCTTAACATAATTCTATAAAAGCAATAATATCATACATTTTTCAAATTGATTCTTGATTATTTAGAAATAAAATTGTAATTTTGCAACTCAAATTTTTAGAGAAATGAAAAAAGACATTCATCCTGATAACTATAGATTGGTCGTTTTTAAAGACATGAGCAACGACGAGGTATTTTTATGTAAATCTACTGCAGAGACAAAAGATACAATTGAATATGAAGGAGTAGAATATCCTTTAGTTAAGATGGAGATTTCAAGTTCTTCTCACCCTTTTTACACTGGAAAAGTAAAATTGGTTGATACTGCAGGTAGAGTAGATAAATTCTTTAATAAATACAAAAATTATAAAAAGTAATAAATTATTACTTTTTAGTAAAATATTAGTATACCCATAGTTAATAATTACCATGGGTATATTTTTTTATCTTTTTGGCATAAATATTGATAAACTTAATTACATTACGC
Organism: uncultured Apibacter sp.; assembly: GCF_946479295.1. Taxonomy (NCBI): domain Bacteria; kingdom Pseudomonadati; phylum Bacteroidota; class Flavobacteriia; order Flavobacteriales; family Weeksellaceae; genus Apibacter; species uncultured Apibacter sp. The sequence continues at coordinate 65,895 of NZ_CAMLFD010000005.1, read as the reverse complement.
ACTATTGTGCTTTAATTTAAAATAACCTATTATGAATGCTAAAATTTTAATTTTATTGTTGTCTTTATCTTCCCTACTAAGTTTCGCACAAGAAAAATTTAAATACAGAGAAGAAATACAATCTACAGATGAAAAAGTACAGAAAGTTGAAGCTTTAGTACAAAAAGAATTTGGTGTGCCTTCCTCACCCGGAATCTGGACATCCACTAATTCAGATTATGGCCTTATGATCCGAACAAAAGGAAATACTTTTACTATTAGTGCTTGGCAAATATCTGACAAAACTGATATCAAAGCTAAAATTGAAAATTTCATGTCAAAAGTAAAATCTGAATTGGGATTTAATTAATTATTCATAAATATTTTAAAACTTCAGTAAAGTATTACTGAAGTTTTTTTAACTCTTAATTTAATCAATGAAATTAGATATATTAGCCATAGGTGCTCATCCCGATGATGTGGAACTCGGTTGCGGTGGAACTATTGCAAAAATGGTCTCACAACATAAAAAAGTAGGAATTTTAGATCTGACCGAAGGAGAATTAGGTACTAGAGGAACAGCAGAAACTAGAAAATTCGAATCAAATAAGGCCCGTGAAATACTCAGTATTTCATATCGTGATAATTTAAAATTTAGAGATGGTTTTTTTATTAATGATGAATATCATCAGATTGAATTAATAAAAAAAATTAGACAATATAGACCTGATATTGTTTTAGCAAATGCCCACAACGATAGGCATCCTGATCATGGTAAAGCTGCCAAATTGATTTATGATGCTTGTTTTCTTTCAGGATTAATCAAAATAAATACTTCCAATAACGGATCTTCACAAGAACCCTGGAGACCTAAGCATATTTTTAATTATATACAATGGAATGAAGAAAAGCCTGATTTTATTATAGATATATCCAATTTCTTAGATAAAAAAATTGAAGCTTGTATGGCTTATAAAACACAATTTTATGATCCTAATTCTAAAGAACCTAATACTCCTATCACATCTATTAATTTTAAAAAAAGCATTATATATAGAGCCGAAAATTTAGGACGGCTAATCGATTGCGATGCAGGTGAGGGATTTACTTCTCAAAAATGGATAGGATTAAAAGATTTTGAAAATTTTGTTTGAAAATATAAAATCTATTTCTATATTTGCATTCCCAAAATGGTGGCCATAGCTCAGTTGGTTAGAGCGTCGGATTGTGGTTCCGAAGGTCGTGGGTTCGAGACCCATTGGCCACCCAAAGCTGTAAATCTATTCTACAAAGGTTTACAGCTTTTTTTAAATTCAATATAAAGAAAATAGAGAAGCGAAGAATGACTGTCAATAATAATTGTAAAAAAATATATAAAGGATTAAATAGTAGAATATTTGCAGATTTTGATAATGAGAGATCTGTAGATTCAGATATTGTTGGTTTAAGTCAGACAGATGAAATAGAAAACTATATGGGGGAAACTATCTTCTTAAAAGAAGGTGATTATGTATATTTGTATTTGCAAACTGATGAAATTTTGCCAGAGTATGTTTTCTCTGAAGGGTTTGTTATTCCTAATCCATATGAATTTAAACCATACAAATGGTGTTGTAAATTAACAAGAGAACTTGAATATATTGAAGATTATGAATCTAGATATAGCAATGATGAAAAAACGCTGGTAGCTAAAAATTATTAATAGGGAATAAATGAAAAAACAGAAATGATGTCTAGATTTTATTCTTCCGATTTTTTATTACTATCTTCGAGCAACCACGGCTAAGCTAGTGCATGGAATTAATGAAGAGTACTTTAATTTCAAGTATCGAGAAACCCTGCGCAGCCAGGGCAGAATGCACACCAGTTTTAAATACGACCGCACCGGCCGCCTGACCGGCAAACAAACCAAACGTCCGGGAGCTGGCATCATACTGGATCGCAGCTACAGCTACGACAATCTGAACCGGCTGGCAGGCAAACAACACAACCGACAGGGACAGAGTGATTACCGCTACGACGTGACCGGTCACTATGATATCAACATCAGATTGAAAAACTTCAAAAAAGAAAAATCTTAATTGAGATTGATTTCAATGCAAATTATACAACCCTGCATTAAAAGAAACATCCTGAAGGATATCAATTTAGGAAGATAACGAATAACACTAAACTAAGACTTTTGAAGAACTAGAAAATATTTTAATTCACTACTTTTATTATTCTCCTGATATTAAATCTATTTTACACCTATTATTTTATCTAATATGTAATTTAAATCCTTGTACAGTTAGTATTAACAAAACAATTAATTACATTGATATATGAAACTATCATTTAATTTCTTAAATATTTAATTGAATTCTATATAAAATAAATAGCAATTTTTGTTTAAAAATTAATTTTTCTAAACTATATAAAGTTAGTATAACTATAAAAAAGTACTTTACTATATATTAATATAATCATTAACAAAGTTGTAAGATATTTATTTTAATTATTGCATAAAATACTTCCTTTTAAAAAATTATTTAAAAAATTCACATTAATAATTATGTAAATTAACTATTTTATTATAAATATTAATTTATTTTTTTATTTATAGGAATATTATTTCAATATATTATTTAAACAAACAATATATAAAAAAATAATGATTATTTATAACTAATTACCAACTAAAATCCAAACAAAATATAATAATTCAAGATAACTATGTTTTATTTTATAATATATTATTATAATATAAAATAATTTTATATATTTGCCACCTATTAACAATTATATATGTATATCTATGAAAAATATGAGAATTAAGTATAAGTGAAATTTATTTATTTGTAAGAATCAGTTCCTAAATTAATTATTAGGGTAAAACGCTCCTTTATATTCTAATTATTCTATCTTATTGTATGATAATTTGAATACATATAATTTAATTTGATTAAACAATATTTTATTTTTAAATACAAAACACCTTTGATTATGTTAAACATTAAACTTTTTCTGCTAGTAGCAATAGCTCTTTTATCCTCCTATGTGATAAAGGCGCAAGATATTTCAGAAAATACAGCTCGTAAAATAGCGAGTAATTTCTTAAAATTAAAATCAATTGATCCTTTAAAAAAATCCAACAAGGAATTAAATTTAATTAATATTACACCGTTAATTAATAAAAAGTATAATGGCTTCTATTTATTCAAAATAGCCGATGGAAATGGATTTTGTATTGTTTCAGCTGAAAGCGCGAGTCATCCAATTTTAGCTTATTCTACAAATTCTAACATAAAGATTAGTAAAAATATTTCTCCTGAATTTTTAAGTATATTAAATAATTACCAAGCTAACAGTGAGAAATCAAGAAGGAATTATTTAAAAAAATCTGTTGATAAGAATAGTGAATTAATAAAAAAAGAATGGGAAGAATTGCTTTCTGATAATTACAATTCTAACTCAAAAATTCTAACCAACCGAGTATCTACTAATTCATCAATGCCTATTAAAATAGAACCTCTTATAAAGACAAACTGGGATCAATCTCCATTGTACAATAAATATACTCCCTTCACCTATGAATCAGAACCAACATTCACTGGGTCTGCCGCAACAGCTATGGCTCAAATTATGAAGTTTTGGAACTATCCAAGTACAGGTAGAGATTCTATAACCTACCAAATACCTTCTTCATATTTTTATTATTTTTATAATTGGAGATGGAAAAAATTAAGTGCAAATTTCCAAAAAACTACATATCAGTGGAATAAAATGCCTATAGCACTTTCAAATTACTCTTCAGATGAACAGATTGATGCAGTTGCAACTCTAATGTCACATGCTGGTATATCTGTAGAAATGGTTTATGGGCCTGTAGGATCTGGAGCCTTTAGTGAAAAAGTACCTAATGCTTTAAAAAAATATTTTAAATATAGTCCAGATGTTCAACTAAAAGATAGATCAAATTATAATTCTGATGAAGAATGGTTAAATTTGATCAAAGGGCAAATTTCAAAGGGATATCCTGTTTATTTTTCATCTATATGTCCTGATGCTGAACATGCTTATATAGCCGATGGATATGATGAAAGAAACTTAGTTCATCTTAACTTAGGATGGAGTGGAGAAGCCAATGGCTATTATTTAATTAATGAACTTAGAGGCTACTCTTCCAGCCAGTTAGTAGTAATAAATATTTACCCTTCAGAATTTAACTGCACTGCCCCATCTGGATTCTCTACTTCTGATACATCTACTAACAGTGCTACCCTTACATGGAATAGTGATAACAATGATCAATTTTATAAAATTCAATTTAAAATAAAGAATGATAGCCTTTGGACTGTTGCCTCAGAGAAAACAAAAGGTTCTTCTTTCGTTTTATCAAACTTAAATGCTAATACTCAATACATTGCACAAATAAAGGCTATTTGCGATACAATTCACTCCGTATCAAGCAATTTCATTGAGACATCATTCCAAACCAAATCAATTGCTACCCCTCCGCAAATATCATGTATCAATAATTTTGAGCCAAATAATTCCTTTGATGAAGCTCATTTAATAAAAGTTGATTCTACATATCAAGCAGGAATTGGAACTTCAACTGATGTAGATTATTACAAATTCATTATTACCAAAAATTCTAATATAGTTATATCACTTAAAAATCTAAAAAAAGATTATGATTTAAAATTATATAACAATAATAAAGATGAAATTGGACAGGGAATTGCTGGTAATACAACAGAAGAAAATATTAAAGTTGATAATATTTTACCTGGCACTTATTACATAAAAGTATACGGATATGAAGGAGCATTTGACACCTCAACATGTTATGAATTAAAAGTTAACTCTTCTTTTTCAAGCCCTTCTTGCAGTAACAATTATGAACCTAATGAATCTTTTGAAGAGGCTTATCCTATAAGTACATATACAACTTATTATGCAGGTATAGGATCAGCTAATGATCAAGATTATTATAAATTTACTATAAACGAAACTACAGATGTATCCATAAGTCTTCAAAATGCTAATTTTATTAATGAATTTACTCTTTACAATTCATCTAAAAATGTTATTGCAAATGATACATCTGATGATATTAACAAAGTAATCAACGCTAAAGATTTAGCTTCAGGCACATATTATATTCATATAAAAGGTAATTTATATCCATATGAATGTTACAGCCTATTTGTAGATACTCAAACATCTCGAAATTCGTGTATTAATAATTATGAATCCAATGATTCTTTTGATAATGCAATTGACATTAAAGTAGGTAATGTTTATTCTGCAGGAATAAGCACTTCTAACGATCTTGATTATTATAAATTTAGCATTGACAATAAATCTAATGTAACTGTTAGTCTGCAAAATATTTTTGCAAATTATGAATTGAAAATTTTTAATTCATCTAAAACTGAAATCGGCAGTAAATATAATGAGGATAAAAGTGACGAGATTATTACTATTAACGATCTAGAACCGGGTATATATTATGTTCTAATTCAGGGGGTAAATGGTGCATTTAATGCTTCACAATGTTATAGTTTGTTAGTGAATGCAATCTCTTCTGTTACGTCATGTATTAACAATTATGAATCTAATGATTCCTTTGATGAAGCTCATTTAATAAAAGTTGATTCTACATATCAAGCAGGAATTGGGACTCCAACTGATAAAGATTATTACAAATTCACAATACAAGAAAGTTCCGATTTGGTTATTCAACTTCAAAATCTTCCTAAAAATTATGACTTAAAACTATATGATAATTTAGGATACGAAATTGATAAAAGCACTAATAAAGGTAATATTAGTGAAAAAATTGAAGCAAAAAACTTACCTGCCGGAGATTATTATGTATACGTTTATGGATATAACGGAGCTTTTGATACGGAAAACTGTTATACTTTAAATGTTGGTGCATCTACAGCAAAATCTTTATGTAGCAATAATTATGAACCTAATGATTCTTTTGAATCCGCCTATCCGATTAGAAATATTTTGACTTATTCTTCAGGTATTAGTTCTCCTGAGGACCATGATTATTATAAATTTTACATAGGAATAAATGCTGATGTACGTATTATCTTAGAAAATCTTCCATACGATTACGATCTAAAACTTTACGATTCTTCAAAAATTGAAATAGGAAGTAGCTCTAATAACAATACAAATAAAGAAATAATTAATGCAAAAAATCTCAAACCAGGTGTATATTATGTACATGTGTATGCAAAAGATAAATCATTCGATCCAACGAAATGTTACGACTTAAGTGTTAATTATCAACCTGCACAAAAAGATATAAATGGTAATACTGAGAATTCTGTCATTTTATATCCTAATCCTGTTCAAGATATTATAAATTTAAAAAATTTAGATGGATTGAATATAGATAAAGGTAAAATCACAACTTTTACTATACTAGATAGAAATGGGCGGACTGTTAAAATTCTACCAATTAAGGCTGAAAATGAAATAACTATAAATGTTTCTGATCTGCCTCCAAATCATTATATCTTACAAATAAATGGACAGAATTACAGATTTATCAAAAAATAATAACGTTTAAATTATAAAAAACCGAAAGAAATATCTTTCGGTTTTTTTTGTTTTCCACCTATCGATTTAAGCATATAATTAATAAAATTAAATTTTATTAATTTAATATATAATTTTATTTATATATATTATTATAATATTTATTATATAATTATATATGTTATCTAAATATAATTTGTTAAATTTGAATAACAATTAATTTTAAAAACAAAAAATATCTATGAATTAAATTATATTCTCTTTTAAAATATATTTTTATATAGTATAAAAATATTTAACAATATTATTATCTTTTTAAAAGATATAATAAAATACAAATGCACCCTTACTTTCTATAATTTCATGGATGATCTTTCCGGTTATATAGAATGGCACACATTCTTACTACAATTTTATTTTACAATTTTATAAACATTTATTTATTATTATGAATTTAAAATCTATTCTTTTAGGTATAACTATATTTATATCTTATTTATTCCATGGGCAGGATATATCTGAAAAAACAGCCCGTATTGTTGCTAATAACTTTTTAAATCAAAAAACTATAAAAAAAAGTTCTAACAATGAAAAATTAATTAATATCACCGCTCGTATTGATAAAAAATATGACGGATTTTACATTTTTAATAGTGAAAATGGTTTTTTTATAATTTCTTCACAAAGTGAAAACCATCCGATCTTAGCTTATTCTTTAGAGTCTTCAATTCCTGTTGGCGAAAAACAATCTCCCGAATTTTTATATATTCTTAATGAATACCAGGCAGCTAATGAATACTTAAGAAATAATAAGATAAAAAAATTAAACAATGATGAAAGTATTTTAATAAAAGATGAATGGAATGCTTTACTTAATGGAAGACAGTTACCTTCAAAAAATAGTGATGCTAAATCTGAACCGGCATTTGTATTACCTTTGATTAAAACAAAATGGAATCAGTGGCCATTATATAATAAGTTTGTTCCTAAAACTTACGAAAATTATGATTGTCCCACCGGATGTGTCGCAACTGCAATGGCTCAACTCTTGAAGTATTGGGATTACCCAACAAAAGGAAGGGGTAATCATACTTACCAAATTTCTAATTATTATTATGATTGGAAAGGAAAAACGTTAACTGCTAACTTTGAAAATACTACTTATCAGTGGAATAAAATGCCTACTTCACTTACCAATAGTTCCTCTACAGGAGAAGTAGACGCGATAGCAACATTAATGCTTCATGCAGGTATTTCAGTAGATATGATCTATAGTCCAAATGGTTCGGGCGCATATAGTTCTGATGTTCCTGATGCATTAGTAAAATACTTTAGCTACAGTACTAATATAAAGTTGAATGATAAATTTTATTTTAACAATACAGAATGGATAAACATTATAAAAAGTCAATTATCAAAAAATTATCCCATTTATTATTCAGGATTTTCTTCGACTGGTGGACACGCTTTTATTGCAGATGGATATGACACTGATAACTTAATCCATTTTAATTTCGGTTGGGGAGGCAAATCTGATGGATATTATCAAGCATCTAATCCAGTAGGTTACACATCAAGGCAAGCTATTATTATAAATATTTATCCTGATGAAAAATATTGTCAAACTCCTTCTTATCTTTTAACTTCCAATCTCACCAGTACTAGTGTTACCTTAAATTGGAAATCAATTTCCGGGGTTGAAAATTACACAGTAGAATATAAGGCAAATACTGATACTACATGGAAGGTAGCTACTACCACAGCTAATGCCTCTTATACTCTTACCGGACTAAGAGCAAACACCTCATACGATTGGAGAGTAAAAGCTAATTGTTCTTCTGAAAATAGTTCTGACTATGCTCAAGATGAATTTAAAACTTTATCAGATTGTTCTACACCTGAAGGACTAAAAGCTTCTTACCTATCTACTAACAGTGCTCTTCTAAATTGGAAGGCAATACCAAATGTTCAAAATTATACGATAGAATATAAAGCTAATAATGATACTCAATGGAATATAGCTGCTACTACATCAGAAAATTATTACACTCTTTCCGGATTAAAAGCAAACACCCCATACAATTGGAGAGTGAAAGCTAATTGCTCCTCAGAAAGTAGCTCCAGCTATATACAAAATGAATTTACCACTTTATTAAATGACGTATATAATTATGAGCCGAATAATTCTTTTGATACGGCTTATCCTATTGATTGCAATATTACCTATTCAGCTGGTATTGATAGTCGAGTGGATGTAGACTATTATAAATTTACTATTACTAAAGTATCCAATATAATAATTACTTTACAAAATCTTCCTAAGAATTACGATTTAGTTTTATATGATTCAGATAAAAATTATATCTCCAGCAGTACCCGTAAAGGTAAACTCGATGAATTTATTGTTCTAGATAATTTAGAAGCAGGAACTTATTATGTATATGTTTATGGATATAAGAATGCTTATAAAGACAAAAAATGTTATGATTTAACTGTATATAATAAGACTCCTGACAAAAATATTAATAACGTCGATTTGCATTCTGATTTAAGTAATGAGAAAAATAAAAACTCTATAGTTATATATCCAAATCCTGTAACAGATATTGTAAACATTAAAGGAATAGCTTCTGATCTACAAAAATCTACCACAGTAACTATACATGATAGAAATGGAAATGTAGTAAAAACTCTTCAAATAAATATAGAAGAAACCATCTCTATAAATGTATCAGATTTACCTCCAAATCATTATTTCTTACAGATTCAAAGTAAAATTTACAGGTTTATTAAAAAATAAAAATTTTTTATAAAGCAAAAAAAACGAAAGAAATATCTTTCGTTTTTTTTGCTTTTCACCTATCAATTTAAGCATATAACTAATAAAATTAAATTTTATTAATTTTACATACAATAATTTAATTAATATATGATTATAACATTTATCATATTGTTTTATATATTAACTAAATATAATTTTGTTAAATTTGAACTATAATTAATTATTAAAATATCAAATGCTTATGAATTAAATTATACTATCTTCTAATACATATTTTTATGTTACATAAAAATTTTTCAATTTTATTATTTATTTAAAAGATATAATAAAATGCAAATGCTCTTTAACTTTCTATAACTTCATGGATGGATGATCCATCCGGTTATATGAAATGACACTTATTCTTATTACAATTTTATTTTACAATTTTTATTAAACATTTATTTATTATTATGAATTTAAAATCTATTCTTTTAGGTATAGCTATATTTATATCTTATTTATTCCATGGGCAGGATATATCTGAAAAAACGGCCCGTATTGTTGCTAATAACTTTTTAAATCAAAAAAATATAAAAAAAACTTCTAACAATGAAAAATTAATTAATATTACCGCTCGTATTGATAAAAAATACGACGGATTTTACATTTTTAATAGTGAAAATGGTTTTTTTATTATTTCTTCACAAAGTGAAAACCATCCGATCTTAGCTTATTCTTTGGACTCTTCAATACCTGTTGGCGAAAAACAATCTCCCGAATTTTTATATATTCTTAATGAATACCAAGCAGCTAATGAATACTTAAGAAATAATAAGATAAAAAAAATAAACGATGATGAGAGCATTTTAATAAAAGAAGAATGGAATGCTTTACTCAATGGAAGACAATTATCCTCAGCTAAAAATAATACAAATAAAAGTGATGCTACTGATCCGGCATTTGTATTACCCTTGATTAAAACAAAATGGAAACAACGACCATTATATAATAAACTTGTTCCTAAAACTTATGAAAATTATGATTGCCCTACCGGATGTGTTGCAACTGCGATGGCTCAACTCATGAAGTATTGGGGTTACCCGAAAAAAGGAATGAGTAATCATACTTACAAAATTTCTAGTAAATATTATGACTGGAATGGAAAAACATTATCTGCTAACTTTGAAAATACTACTTATAAATGGAGCAATATGCCTACTTCACTTGACGATAGTTCCTCAAAAGAAGAAGTAGATGCAGTAGCAACATTAATGCTTCATGCAGGTATCTCAGTAGATATGATCTATGGTCCAAATAGTTCGGGTGCATATAGTTCTGATGTTCCTAATGCTTTAGTAAAATATTTTAGATATAATTCGGATCTAGATATGGAATCTAAAATTGATTATGACAATACAGAATGGATTAAACTTATAAAAAGTCAATTATCAAAAAATTATCCAATTTATTATAAAGGTTCTTCCTCAAAAGGTGGACACGCTTTTATTGCAGATGGATATGACACTGATAATTTAATCCATTTTAATTTCGGTTGGGGAGGCAAATCTGATGGATATTACCAAGCATCTAATCCAGTTGGTTACACATCAAAGCAAGCTATTATTATAAATATTTATCCTGGAGAAGATTATTGCTCAAAACCTTCCGGCCTATCAACTTCCAATTTAGCAAACTATAATATTACCCTAAATTGGAAATCAATTTCTGGAGTTGAAAATTACACAGTAGAATATAAGGCAAATACTGATACTACATGGAAGGTAGCTACTACCACAGCTAATGCCTCTTATACTCTTACCGGACTAAGAGCAAACACCTCATACGATTGGAGAGTAAAAGCTAATTGTTCTTCTGAAAATAGTTCTGACTATGCTCAAGATGAATTTAAAACTTTATCAGATTGTTCTACACCTGAAGGACTAAAAGCTTCTTACCTATCTACTAACAGTGCTCTTCTAAATTGGAAGGCAATACCAAATGTTCAAAATTATACGATAGAATATAAAGCTAATAATGATACTCAATGGAATATAGCTGCTACTACATCAGAAAATTATTACACTCTTTCCGGATTAAAAGCAAACACCCCATACAATTGGAGAGTGAAAGCTAATTGCTCCTCAGAAAGTAGCTCCAGCTATATACAAAATGAATTTACCACTTTATTAAATGACGTATATAATTATGAGCCGAATAATTCTTTTGATACGGCTTATCCTATTGATTGCAATATTACCTATTCAGCTGGTATTGATAGTCGAGTGGATGTAGACTATTATAAATTTACTATTACTAAAGTATCCAATATAATAATTACTTTACAAAATCTTCCTAAGAATTACGATTTAGTTTTATATGATTCAGATAAAAATTATATCTCCAGCAGTACCCGTAAAGGTAAACTCGATGAATTTATTGTTCTAGATAATTTAGAAGCAGGAACTTATTATGTATATGTTTATGGATATAAGAATGCTTATAAAGACAAAAAATGTTATGATTTAACTGTATATAATAAGACTCCTGACAAAAATATTAATAACGTCGATTTGCATTCTGATTTAAGTAATGAGAAAAATAAAAACTCTATAGTTATATATCCAAATCCTGTAACAGATATTGTAAACATTAAAGGAATAGCTTCTGATCTACAAAAATCTACCACAGTAACTATACATGATAGAAATGGAAATGTAGTAAAAACTCTTCAAATAAATATAGAAGAAACTATCTCTATAAATGTATCAGATTTACCTTCAAATCATTATTTCTTACAGATTCAAAGCAAAATTTACAGGTTTATTAAAAAATAATAATTTTTATAATACTAAAAAAACCGAAAGAAATATCTTTCGGTTTTTTTATTTTGCAATCTAATCATGTCTTTTATTTTTATCGAAAAAATAGAGCATTATACCTACTCCTATTATACCTAATCCAATAATACTTTCTATTGGATGATTCTTAAAGGTAAAATATAATATATAAAAGCTAAACAGTAAAAAGGTGATTGGTAATAGTAAAAAAACGTTGCTTTTAAAAAAGACACGATCTTTTTTCTTTAAAAATAAGGAAGTACTTACCGCTGTCGTTGAAAGCAACTGGAGTACAAAAGCGGTATATATGAAAATTTCTTCAAATTTACCACTCAAAATAATAATAATACTAATCAACGTATGTGCTGCTATCGCCCATATGGGTATTTTATTTTTATTTTCTTTACCTAAGGATCGCCATAAATGATTTTCTTTAGCTGTTGCTTGAGTTACTCTAGACCCTACCCATAAATTAGCACTTATAGTTGCAATCAATTGTAAAGCAATAAAATAACTTATCCACTTTACTCCTTTAACACCTAATAAATTATAAAAAGCTATATTTGCGATATCTTCCTTTCCTTCCAATTGTTCAATAGAAGCATTTCTTAAAAACACAAAATTTACCAAGACATAACTTATGGTAACAAAAATAGTTCCGGTAATGATTGCTTTGGGAAGATTTATTTTAGGATTGTCAATCTCCTCCACAATATAAGATGCAGAATTCCATCCTGTATAAGCGTAAGTAACAAATACTAGTGAACTTGCAAAAGTAGGCAACATAATTTCTTGAGTCCACGAAGAATCAAATAATAGTGCATTGGATGAAGACGGCGCAAAACTGATTCCAATGATAACAAGCGAAATAATGAAAACAACTTTCAATAGGGCAAAAGTATTCTGAAAACGACTGCTTACTTTGAGGCTAAAACTTTGAAAAGAAGCAATTACAAGAATAATAAGTATGGCAAAAGTCTTTTCATTTTCAATTCCCAGATATTTAGTCATAGCCAAAGCTGACAAAGAAACCGGTCCTGAAAATCCTACTATTAAAGAAACCCAGCTTGAAACATATCCCATAACCGGATGATAAGTTCTTGAAAGATATATATAATCTCCTCCCGATTGTTTAAAATGAGCACCTAACTCTGCATATATAAAGGCTCCTATTAAAGCTAAAATACCTCCTGCAATCCATAAAAGAAGTAAAGTAATGGTATTATGAAGGTCTGTAATCTGATATCCCAAGCTGGTAAACACACCGGTTCCAACCATATTGGAAATAACAATAGCTGTTGCTGTTTTCCAGCCAATTTTTTTCATTTTAGTTATTTAATAAAATTCTCTTAAAAATTCATAGTAAGTCTTGCAAACCAATTAGCACCAGTTGTACCCATTTGGACCGGAGCATATTTAAAAACATTATAATATGAATTTTCATATATTTGCTTATCAGGAAAAACATCAAAAACATTATTTCCGCCAAGTGTAAATACCCAATCTTTATTAATCGTATAAGCAATACTAAAATCGGTTACCAACTTTGGATCATGATGTTGCACGCCTCCAAAAGGGTATCCATCCCTAGTAACTTTCCCAAAATAAGTATTTCTTATTAAAACATTCCATTTGGGTAAGCTGTATGTTAAGCCTAAAGATGCTTTTGCTTTAGGACTCAATGATTCTATAATATTGGTTTGATCCGGTCCAAAATATTCATCTCTATTTCCTTCAAAAACATCCGGGAAATGAAAATCTACTATCTCCGTTTCAGTATAATTTCCTGACAAGCTAATGTCTAAATTTCCTTTTCCTAAGCTTACTTTATAAATAGCGACAACATCAATTCCTTTGGTTTCTGTATCGACTGCATTTGTAAAAAATCGTGCACCTTCCACTCCATAAGATTCAACTTTAGCATTAACAAACTCACTAGTCAGTACAATTCGATCTTTAACTTTTATATAGTAGGCATCTGCCGTAACGTATATTTTATTTGTAGGTTTAAATGTCAAACCTGCGCTCGCATTTATTGATTTTTCTTCTTTAAGCTTTTCAATTCCTAAAGCTTTGGCAAGTTGACTGTCATTAGTAAAAATTCCTTTAGAAACTATGCCAGAACCTGAGTTTGCTATACTTGCAAAAGAATTATTAAAATATTGTTGTTGCAAAGATGGAGCTCTAAATCCATTGCTAAAAGCCCCTCTTACAGCAAAACCATTAAGATATTCATATCTCAGAGCCAATTTTCCTATCAAGGAATTACCAAAATCGGAATAATGCTCATATCTTCCTGCTAAATCACTGGTAAATTTTCCTTTCTTAAAAGCAATATCGGTATAACCGGAAGCATTATTCCTATCTTTTTTTAATGCATTCTGGGGTGAAAATCCTATAAAGCCTTGTGATCCCCCTTCGCCTAATATATCTGAGGGATTTGTTGAAACCGTTATCGGATTTCCAAATTTATCATAACGCATCCAAGAGCCATCCTCTCCTGCCTTAATTTCATATTGTTCATATTTAAATTCTCCTCCAAAGGCAATCGTAAATATTTCATTTATTTTTTTAGAAATATCTAAATTTAATGTATTCTGTAAAAATTCATGTCCTCCTGCTTTGAATTCGGTAGGCGAATGAACACCTAAAGAAGCATTATTAGTTTGGGAGGTTTTATAATCAAATATGTTTTCTCCAAAAGTATTACTAAGGTCTATAAACCAATTATTGTGGTTATATCGTGCACCTGTAGAATTAGAAATATCATATATGTTTGATTTTAATAACGGTTGAAAGCCTACTGGGTATAATTCCGCTACGACATTTTCTTTTTCACTAGGAAGTCTTCTGAATTCCGCTCCTTCTCCCTGCCTTAAACTGGCACCGCCGAAAGAATAAAATTCAATTTTTTCAGATAATGGGTAAATGGCATTTACAAAAAACTGCTGATTTTTGATTTGGGCATCTCCGACCCGAAATCGAAAATTCTTTTGGGAAAGCTTCTTTTCAGCCATAATCTTTTCATCATCTAATCTTGCTTGGTTGGGATCGGACGCAAAATCATAGGCAAAGTTATCTCCAAACTTATCCAGATTATTATCATAGGAACGATTCGTTTTATTTCTTTGGCTCACTACAAATGACAGATTTATACTACCTCCTTGATCTCCCAATTTTGTACCGTAGTTTCCGCTGAAATTATAATTTTCTCCATCATTTCTATTAGTTAACCCATAGGTTACTGACGCTGATCCTCCTTTATTTTTCTTTAAAATAATATTAATAACACCTGCTATAGCATCTGAACCATATTGCGCAGCTGATCCATCACGTAATACCTCTATTTTTTCAATTGAAGACACCGGTATTGCGCTCATATCCGTGCCTACTGACCCATTCCCAACTGTATTTTGATAATTTACTAAAGAAGTTGTATGTCTTCTTTTGCCATTAACTAAAACTAATACCTGATCGGGGCCCATTCCTCGTAAAGTAGCAGGGTCGATATGTTCGGTACCGTCAGAAGAAGATTGTCTAACAGAATTAAAAGAGGGAACTAAATAATTCAATAAATCATTCACTGTTAGTTGTGGAGATGATTTTTCAATTTTCCTGACATCTATTACATCAACTGCGACGGGAGAATTTACCTTAGTACGGTCGGAATTACGACCTCCTACTACCACAATCTCCTCAAGGTCTAATGAATCAACTACCTGCTTTACTTGAGCATTAAAAACATTAGTAAATTCTAAAAGTATACTTACAATTAACAAAGAAACTTTTTTCATTATTTTTCTTACAGTTACTAAATTATATTTTATTGAAACTGTATCAAGAAAAACCAAAAAAGGAAAAAAGAAATTATTCACTAACTAACCAAACAACACACCAACTAGTGAATTACTCATCTTCCCCCATTTAGGGTTGGAATTAGCACCAAGCCCAGTCAGGCCGGTTGCCAAGGTATCATAGGGCCAGTCCCTCCTCCTTTCTTGATAAGCAATGTAAATATACCATTATTTTTATAAAAAAATAATTTTATATTATATATTTTTATCCCGAATGCTAAGGTAGTTATTTTATCTTAAAAAATCTAACTAAAAGAACTATTCCTAATCCGAATAAGGAAATAAATGCAAAAGAAACTTGTAATGAAAATTTTTCTGATAAAAATCCTATACAGGGAGGGCCTAGAAAAAAACCGATAAATCCTATGCTGGTTATTATTGTTAATGCTTGTTCAGGGGAAGTTGTTTTAGAATTTCCGGCTAAGGTATATACTAAAGGAACAATGGCAGATATTCCCAATCCAACAATTATAAAAGAAATAAGAGTGACGATAAGAGAAGGAAATAAAACAGCGCTCATCATTCCAATAAATATTAATATTCCACTATAAGTTAAAGTAATTGTACTGCCAAACTTACGAACAACAAAATCAGAAATAAATCTTCCTGACGCCATAGCTGCCATATAGGCAGTCAATCCATAACCTATATATCTTTTATCTGATTTTACTATAATTTTCATATATTCATTTGACCAGTCGGTCATGGTGCCTTCAGCGACCATAGCAAAAAAAGCTAAAAAACCTAATACTATAAGATAATTATCGGCTATTCTGAATTTTAATGTTGAGTTGCTTTCTTTTGGCTTGTCTTTATCTTCATCTGCTAATAAAAATCTGAAGAATAACAAGGATACTACTATTCCTGTGGAAGAATAGAATATAAAATGTTCAGAAGGCGGAATACTTTTGGCAATCATTATAGCTCCTAACCAAGAGGCAAAAAATCCACCGATACTCCAAGTACCATGCATTGAACCAATAATCTGTCCTTTATAAGATTTCGATACATTAACCGCTTGGGTATTAATGGCTATATTAGTTAGATTCCCTAAAGCACCGTAATATATTAAATTTAATTTCAACTGCCATAATTTTCCGCAAAATCCTATCCCTATTAAGCATATAAAATATAGAATTATACCTATAAGGGTAGATTTTTTACTTCCGATCATTTTAATTAAATGCCCAGCAAAGGGCAAGGTTATCAACGTACCTATTGATAAAAATAACAGTACCAATCCCCAATCAGCATCAGATACTTGTAAGGATGATTTTATGGTAGGAATGCGCGATGCCCAAGTTGCTGAACTTCCTCCAAAGAAAAAGAATAAAAAGGTTACGGCTATTCTGGGCAAATGCTTTTTATTAATCATGACTTATTAAAATATCAAATTTTTATCTAAAAAAAGCCTGCTTGATTGAATCAAGCAGGCTTTCACTTAATTTAATAATTAAAATTTTATTTGCTATTAGGAGATTCATTTTCAACCTCCATCACTTTTATATCAGTGCTATCCTTTTCTTTATTTAAACCTATATATAAGTGATCTCCATCATGAATAGATGAATTAATTATCTCTTCAGCAATTACGTCTTCTACATATTTTTGTATAGCTCTTTTAAGTTGACGAGCACCAAAATTTTTGTCCCAACCTTTTTCTATGATAAATTCTTTTGCTTCCGGCGATAATTCAACTTTATAACCGATTTTAGCTATCCTATCATAAACGTTTGCTAACTCTAAATCTATGATTTTAGAAATATCATTTTTTTCAAGGTTATTAAAAATGATTACATCATCAATTCTGTTCAAAAATTCAGGAGCAAAAGTTCTTTTTAGCGCATTTTCCAGTGTCGATTTAGCTCTGATATCTGAAGAGGATTTTTTGGCAGAAGTTCCAAACCCTACTCCATCACCAAATTCTTTTAATTCACGCGTACCGATATTTGAAGTTAAGATAATTATAGTATTTCTAAAATCTACTTTTCTACCTAGACTATCGGTTACATGTCCGTCATCTAAAATTTGTAATAAAATATTAAATACGTCCGGATGTGCTTTTTCAATTTCATCTAAAAGAATTACTGCATATGGTTTTCTTCTTACAGATTCGGTAAGCTGCCCCCCTTCTTCATATCCTACATATCCTGGAGGAGCTCCTACTAATCTGGAAATAGCAAATTTTTCCATGTATTCACTCATGTCGATTCTGATAAGTGCATCGTCCGAATCGAATAATTCTCTTGCAATAACCTTTGCCAATTGAGTTTTTCCAACTCCTGTAGCTCCTAAAAATATAAATGTTCCTATAGGTCGATTAGGATCTTTTAACCCTGCTCGATTTCTTTGTATGGCTTTAACCACTTTATTAACAGCTTCGTCCTGACCTATAATTTTACCTTTCATTAAATCCTTCATTTGAGCTAATTTTTTAAGCTCTCCTTCTGCTACTCTTTGCACGGGAACTCCACTCATCATAGAAACTACTTCTGCAACATTGTCTTCGGTTACTATCTCTCTATGCTCTCTTGAGGATTTTTCCCATTCTCTCTGTGCATTTGCTAATTTATTTTCTATTTCTTTCTCTGTATCTCTTAATTTAGCGGCTTCCTCATATTTTTGACTCTTTATGACCTTTGTTTTTTCCGCTCTAATTTTCTCAAGTTCTTTTTCATAATTAACAATTTCCTTAGGAACTTTAATATTTTTGATATGAACTCTGGATCCAGCTTCATCTAAAGCATCAATAGCTTTATCCGGCAAGTATCTATCTGTGATATACCTTGTTGTTAGATTTACACAGGCTTTTATCGCCTCATCGGTATAAGTCACATTGTGATGCTCTTCGTATTTATCTTTAATTTGATTCAAAATAATAATAGTTTCTTCCGGTGAAGTTTGTTCAACCATTACTTTTTGAAAACGTCTTTCTAAAGCTCCGTCTTTTTCAATGTATTGTCTATATTCATCTAATGTTGTAGCTCCTATGCATTGGATTTCTCCTCTAGCTAAGGCAGGCTTAAACATATTAGAAGCATCTAGCGAACCTGTGGCTCCTCCAGCTCCTACAATAGTATGAATTTCATCAATGAAAAGAATGATATCTGAATTTTTTTCAAGTTCATTCATTATTGCTTTCATTCTTTCCTCAAACTGCCCCCTATATTTGGTTCCTGCAACTAGACTTGCTACATCTAAGGTAACTACTCTTTTGTTATATAATACTCGGGAAACTTTTTTTTGTACAATTCGTAATGCCAATCCTTCTGCAATAGCAGATTTTCCAACACCTGGCTCTCCTATTAATAAGGGATTATTCTTTTTTCTCCTACTTAAAATCTGTGATACTCTTTCTATTTCCTTTTCTCTTCCTACTACAGGATCTAACCTTCCTTCCATCGCAGCTGCGGTCAAATCTCTACCAAAATTATCCAACACAGGAGTTCTACTTTTTGATTGATTGGATCTTCCTCCTTTGGGTGCTTCGTATTGATTGCCCTCACTAATGCTCTCTTCTTCAGAAAACTCATTGACTGGTTGATCGGTAAAATCCTCTTGAAATTGAAATCTGTACTCTTCCCTCACTGTATTTGCATCTATATTATACTTTTTAAAAATTTGGGTTACAGGGTCACTTTCTATTCTCAATATACATAATAACAAATGTATAGTTTCTATTTCCGGGCTTCTAAAAAGTTTTGCTTCTAAAAAGCTGGTTTTTAATGCTCTTTCGGCAGCTTTAGTAAATGGAATACTACTCCTATCTACTTTTATATTAATGTCTGGTTTATTAAGATTTTCAATTTTTTGTTTTAATTCTCCTAAATCAACATTTAAACTTTGAAGTATGGTTATAGCTTTACTATTACCTTCACGTAAGATACCCAGTATAAGATGTTCTGTACCTAAATGGTCATTACCTAAACGTAATACTTCTTCATTACTGAAGCTTATTACATCTTTTACTTGTTGTGAAAAATTTTCGTTCATGTATGACTTACTGTTCTATATTTAACTATTTTATGATTTGAATCTTGCATTTATCATGCCAGTTTAATTATCGGTTATTTTGTCATATATTTAAGGGATATATAATCTTTTTTTATGATAAATATAACATATTATTTTAAAAAATCATATAAGGCCCATGCTATTTTTCAGGAACGTATATTATTTCTCCACTTTCAAGCTCATAGGCAATACCAACCTTTTTCCCTTTTTTACCCGATGATTTTTCTTGAGAAGGTGTATATTTATTTATTTTATTTCCTTCTTTGGTAATGATTTCCATGTCATCTTTTCCCGGATTTTTGACAATTGTAAAATCTTCTTTTGAAAAGACTTCACTCATATTTAAATTCATCACCATTGCCACCATTAAAGCTACCGCAAATACCATAGCTACATCGAACAAATTTACTATCACACTAAGTGGATCGGTATCTTCTTCTTTTAAAAATCTGTTGATTCTTTTTCTCCTTCTCATTTTAATTTATGTTTCCTGTTGCTATTCTTGCTACATAATCTAAATTATTAACCTCTTTAGCATACCATCTTTGTTTAACTTGTAAGGTTACTAATCCAATGGCACTTACTACCAATCCAACTACAGTGGTAGCAAATACTACTTGCATATTATACGCCATGCCTGAAATATCGCCGGTAGATAATCCAACTAAAGCAGGGCTCATTGCTATTAATGTACCTATTAATCCTAATACAGGACCTAATTTTGCGAGCATTTTTGATAACGACAAATCTTTTTCCAGATCATTTTCGAAATTAGAAATAGTGAAATCCGCATATGCTTCATTAATTGTATTATCCAATAGTGATTTTAAATATTTTATATACAAAGAATTATCTTTTTTTGGCAATGCTATTTGTAATTCTTTTATGGATTCTTGAGTCAGAGTTTCAATTAGAGGATTTACTATTTTATCATTTTTTCTTTTTGTTATAAACTGATTGTAAAAACCTCCTAAGAGAAGCAACGAACGTGCAAATAAAATAAGTAAGATAATGATATCCGGAATTAATAAACTATTTGCTACCCAAAATAATACTTTTGATATAATTTCCATTTTTAGTTACTTTATTTTTATTATTTTTTTAGTTTTAACGATTATTTAATCTTTTTCAACTTCCATTTAATTCTATTTCCTAAAAAGCCTACAATAAAAAAGATAAGAAAAAGTCCTATAGATAAGAATATATATTTTAAGTTTATCGATTCTTCAGACGTTTTATATACTATTTTTCCATCAACCGTTGTAATGAGACCTAAAATACATATCAGTAGGCTAACAATAAAATGTACTTCGAGCCTTATATCAATTTCAGGAATAACTTTTTTGATAAACAAAATTCCCATAATTATAAGCAGGAGGAAAAAAAATGCATAAAGGAATGTTATGGTGAAAAAGCTTCTGCCGGTAAATGTAAAGATAGATTGGGTCAAACCATAGAATATTACTAAAAAGAGCAATAATCCCGGATAATATTTTAATACAATCATGACTAATTTACTTTTTTTCTTTCCAAACAATTCCTTCAATGCGGCAAAACAAAAGGCAAAACATATGGTGGATTCTACGGTTATAAGTACTGACACATTTTGCATCATAACCATATTAGATAAAAAATCCTCAATCTGTGTTTTAGATTGTTTAATAGCCAAAGGATAAATCAATAATATAAAAGCTGCATACATTACTATCATTATCCCAATCTGTCCTATTTTCCAAAAACTTAGCTTAACCATGCTATTTATCACTATAAGCACCATTAATAGTTGTAGGATTAATTCCATAAGCTCAATTTATTTTATCTTAACCGTTTTTTCTTCTTTTCTTGATATAAATTATAAGTAAAATAATAACGATGCATATGCCTGCGACAATAATAATACTGTTTATATTAGTTTTTTCTGATTTAGAAATACCTTTGGATACTTCTTCTTTTTTCAGAACCATACCATCCTTGTTGGCAGATGTGGATTCTCCTACTTCTATTTTAGTAAGTTGTTGCTTATATTCTGCAGCTTGTTGAGATTCTACCTTATTGGCAATATAATTCTGTAATTTTTTGTTATTCCCTGAAAATCCTGCACCTGAATGTCCAAACTCTTTCACGATCTGTGTATGTAACAAAGCCGTTTGCTTTAGTTGTTCATCAGTTGCCTTCCACATGCCTTTTCTGGATGTTTCTAACATAATCGCCGTTATTTCTTCTAATGCAGCAGGACTAACTTTTTTGAAAAATTCTTTCGTACCCAGATTAGTTTTATCTTTTACATATATATCATAAATTTGATTCCACATTTCATTATCAATTACTTCAGGCTTCATGACATTCCAACCATAGGTATTGGTCACTACTTCTGTTATATCGGCAGCACTGGAAGCTCCTCCTTTCATTTTTTCTTTTATATATGCCGGATTGAAGATGGTCGTACGTGCTTCTACTCCAATGGTCTCTTTTAATTCCTGCATTTTGAAATTATTGTGATTTCTATAATCTGCAAAATAAGCATCAGGGTCTTTACCTGTTACATTGCGTATAGCTAAATTCATTCCTCCCATGAATTCATATACATGATCTAAGCTTAAAGCTCCCCAGGTATTACTCTGTCTAGGATGTACAACCATATCTGTATTTTTTAATACAGCTTTCAATAAACCTTTATGAAAATTTCCCCAGTTTTTATCACTTCCATAAATTGCTCCCATATTATTTATATAGGTTTCTGCTATTTCTTTTTCATTTTCCCATTTGTCTCCGCTGGTAACCATTTCTTGAATTCCGGTCCCATACATTCCGTTTACTCCACCAAATATACGCTGTGTAGATATTTGTCTTGCCTCTTGAGGAGATACTCCTTCATCTACCAGACTTTTTTCTATATCTAAGGTACTTTGAGCTACTAAATTTTCATATTTTGAATCTTTAGCTGAGGCTGCCATTTCAACCGCTCTGGAAATAAGAGCTAATCGAGAGGCAGCTAGATCACGAAACTGTCCGGATGTTTGTACTACAACATCGATTCGTGGCCTACCTAAAACATCAGAATCGATCAGTTGTAAATCAGATACTCTTCCAAATGCATCTCTTATAGGTTCTACTCCTAACATATATAAAACTTGAGCTATGGTTGTTCCCTCACTTTCAATAAATTCACTACTCCAGAATGTGTAATTTACTTTTTTGGGATAAGTTCCATGTTTGGCTTTATACTGAGCTAAGGTTGCATTTACAAGGTCTTTACCTCTGTCCCATGCTATTTCAGTAGGGGTAGATTCCGCATTAATGGAATATAAATTTTTACCCGTTGGCACTCCATTTGGATTGGCTACGGCATCTCCTCCTGAAGAAGGCTCTATATAACCTCCCGATAAGGCATTAATTAATGATTTAAATTCTAATTCTGGACTTAATTCCAGGTTCTTTTCATATTTTTTTATGTTAGTAATCGTTCGTTCTATTTCTATTATAGCCCTCGCTCTTGCTTTTTGTTCTTTTGTATACACCACTTCCTTTTCAGACATTCCATGCATCGTTTTCTTTTCAGAATTTGGATGATGTGGAGCTTTAGCATTTTTTTCTAAATCTTTATGATCGTGTTGTGCGGACAAAGTCGAAGCAGTATTCTTATTATCATCTGGTTGTTTGGCATTCATTGAAGGCTTACCAGCTGTACTTTTAGTGCTTTTTTTAAATTTCCTTTTTGGAGGAGATATAATTACTTTAGATTGTTCTAAATCTTTTTCTTCAATACCAGCAAAATTGCAAATTAATGTAGTATTTACTTCTTTTCCGGCTAATACTTGATTAACCAGATTTTTAGCAATATCGAGATATTTTTGTCTAAAGAAAACTTTATTTTTTAATTGTTTTTCCGTAACCTTTCCTCTTTGCTTATCTAAACTAGCTAAACTATAAGCTATTGGATCTGTACTCATAGCCAGTACTGAAGATTTTATTTTATCTTTAGAATAAGGTATTCCAGATGTATAGAGATGACCTGTCATTTTTTCATTGGAAATTTCTTCCGCGAAATTTTCAATTCTTTCAATTTCCTCAAATTTATAAGGTCTTGTAAGAATGCTGTCTAAACGCAAATCTCTATGAAGTCCCATTTTTACCGCTATTTTTTTCACTTCTAACGATGCTACGGGTTGATTTTTTTCTTCAGATTTATAGTAATATTGAATCTTATCCTGCAATTGCTTAAATTGAGTACGGGTCTCACTTTCCATAAATGCAGGGGTTAAATAAGATATAAGAGTAGCATAGGAACGTCTCTTAGCCATCATACTTTCTCCGATATTTCCTATGGTATAATAATAAAAATGAGGTAAAGTCCCAACTAATCGATCCGGCCAGTCATTATTGCTTAATGCAACTTGTTTTTGTGGAGTAAACTCAAGACTTCCATGGGTACCAAAATGAATAAGTGCATCAGCACGGAAACCATTCTGAACCCACAAGTATGATCCTATGTAGGTATGAGGGGGTGCACTTTTTGCTCCATGTATAATTGCAAAGCTGTCCTCTCCCAACCCTGCCATAGGCTGCGGTAACAAAACAATATTGCCAAATTGAATTCTAGAAATTGCTAAATATGAATTCCCGTTTATATTTTTACTCATATAATTACCTGGTGCATCTCCGTAAATAGAAGTTACTTCTTCATATTTCTCCTGAGTAAGCGTCTTTTTCGCCCAGGATTCATATGTATTTTTATCGATCAATTCTGGATTTCCATTTTTCAAAAATTCGTCAAAGGCACCATGTGCATATGTACTCATTACAGAACCTTGAACCATGAGCATGCGTTCGAATTCCTGGACGTTATCGGGTAAATTATCTACTTTATAACCTTCTTGCTTTAATCTTTTTAAAAAATTATACAGTGAAGGTACAGTCTCTAATCCCTGAGCAGTTAAAGATTCTTTCCCTGGACCTTTATAATAATAGATTGCGATTTTTTTGTCTTCATTCTTTTTCTTCTTCAGTTCTATAAAATTGTTAATAATTTGTATAAAATTGGTCAGCCTTTCAGGTACTGCTTTAAACAGGTATAGGTTTTTCCCTGTTAATTCTTGTGTATTTAAAACATAGGGATAAACAGATCCGTCTAATTCCGGCATAACTACACTTTGAGAAAGAAAACCTCCCATCATTCCCATAGGATCATTTATCCATTCTTCTTTTGTTTTTAAAATCGTAAGCGGAGTAAAAACAGGAATATTCCTTTCTTTTAACCAGTTAATTGCTTCCTCTGCATTTCCTAATGCTAATCTTCCGTGTGCAAAATGGATAACGGCATCGGGTTGTATTTCTTTCAAAAATTCAAGTCTTTCAAAAGTGGATGAAACAGGGTATACATTAAATCCTCTTTTTTGTAAGGAAACGATTAGACTATCTAGATTGTCTCTATTTCCGCTATACGGATCATTTAACCCTCCTAGAATTGCTATCTTGGAAGCTCCCTCTTTATAAAATTTTTTGTTCTTAAGGTACGCTTCGTATTCATTTATATTTTTAAAGGAAACATTTTCATCTATATGATAATATACATCTTCGGCTGTTTCCACAGCTGGATCCGGAGAGTTTACAAAGAATCTTTTCTTATCAATATTTTTACGGACATATCGAGCAAGACTTTGATAGTTTTTTTTATTTCCACTATCCATATAAGACTCGATAGCTTTTCTTTTAATACTGTCTAAATTACAGAGATTATTTTCTGGATTGGTAGCACGGTATATATAGAAGGGAATTCCATCCTCCATTATTTTTTTTAACTGTTCCCTATCCTCAGCACTAGCCTTCATTCCCATACCAAAACCTAAAATAAAGTCATAATTTTTTAGTTTCGACAAATTATCTAAGGATACTTCTTCGAATTGTATGAATTTATCTTTATTGGATTGTATAAGACTTGTGGTTTGAAATTTTTGGAAATTAACCAAAGCTATTTTAGTTGGAGAGGCTGTTTTTTCCCAAACTATCCAGCCTGTTACTAGTAAAAGCATGCATAATAAAACGCTGAATAAGAGCTTCTTTTTTTTCATTTTTATAATATTTATGTAAAATATGATTGTTATTTATTTTTATTATTTTTTATCTTAGTCAAATAATTATTTCTACTTCTGCTTATTGGCTAGCTGTCCAAGAGAGTATTTACTCCTTTCAGATATTAAATTTTACTTTTATTTGAATAAATTAATGCTTGTCGCTAGACCTAAATTTATAAATATCAGACAGTCTGAATGATAATAAAATACCCCTCTTTTATATTTTTTAATTTATGATAGTAATAATTTATTTTTATCAATTTGAAATTCTTAAAAAACTGCTCAATTTTTTTTTGATTTTTCCCTAATGAATTTCTTTGTATATCAATTGTTTTTTGAATAATAAAAATGACATGAGACCATTTATTGATAATATTTGATAAGTTCAATGAAATATTGAGAATTTTATCTTTTTGGCGCTGTACATTTACTTGCTTTAACCAAACATGTAAAGACATAATCCTTTTCATACTGTTAAGTTTTTTGTTCATTTTATTTTGCGCAAATATAAATATTATTTAGAATTGTTCTCAATTATATTTATAATTATTCTAAATAATATTTAGAACTATTCTAAATTATTTTTACTTTTGTCAAAAAAAAACTATGAAAAAGAATAGCTACAAAAAGTTCTTTTTATTTTCATTAACGATAATAATATGTTCTTTTACTTATTCACAGGAAACTAGGGATAAGGAAAATAAAGAAAAAGATATTGATGAGGTTGTTGTAACCGGACAATATCAGCAACAAAGTGTTAATAAGTCCATTTACCAAGTTGAAGTAATTTCTCAAGAAGATATTAAAAATAGAGCTGCTACGACGATATCGGACATTTTAAGTTATTATCTGAATTTTATAACCATACCCAACAGCAAAAACGGAGATTCCGAGGCTTCACTTTTCGGCTTGGATGGTCAATATTTTAAAGTATTAATTGATAATATACCTATGGTTAGCGACTATGGAATGGGTTCGAATGTCGATTTAACTAAAATTAATTTAGATAATGTTGAAAGAATTGAAATTGTACGAGGTAGTATGGGAACTGATTACGGTTCTAATTCTCTTACCGGTGTTATTAACATTATCACCAGAAAGAAGATTAATTCAAAATGGAAAATTAACGGATATTTACAAGAAGAAACTGTAGGTAAAGAGTACGATTGGAAGGAACAAGGAAGGCATATTCAATCATTTGATATTTCTCATTCCTTATCCGAAAAATGGTATATTTCCATAGGAGCTAATCGTAATGATTTTAAAGGCTATTTTGGTAATAAAGAAGGAAAGAGATATTTTGAAAATGATGGGAAAAGAGGGTATGAATGGTTACCTAAAGAACAATGGAATTCAAATGCTCTGATCAATTATAAATCAACAAATTTTAATGCTTTTTACAATTTACAATACTTAAATGAATTAACCAACTATTATAATCCTATAGTTGATTACAGATCTCTTTCTGATGGAGGGCTTTTCACTTATGCTTCTAAAGACAGAAATTACAAAACAGATCGTTGGCTCCATCATTTATTTTTAAATGCTAAACTATTTAATTATTTAAATTATAACGGAGATTTTTCCTATCAAAAACAAAGTCGTAAAAGCAGAGATTATGTTTATGACATAGGAATGAGAGAAACTTTCGGAAAGAAAGATGCTTATAAAAAATATGCAGGCACGGAAGCTTGGTATACTCGTGGAACATTCACATCACCCTCAATGAGTAAATTTTTATCTTATCAAATCGGTTATGAATTTAATTTTATAGAAGGACTAAGATCTGCTAATTCCAGTTCTATTGGAGGAATGAATACTTCAGGTTTTCAGAAAGATTTACGAAAACATTTAGACAATTATGATGTATTTGGTTCCACTGAGATTAAGGCAAGCCCCGAGATTTCTTTAAAGCCCGGGTTCAGAGCTAGCTTTAACACGAAATTTGAAAATCAATATTCTTATTCGCTTGCTATGAAATATCAATTATCCCCCTATTCAAATTTCCGAACAGAAATAACCACAACAAATCGTACACCAAATTTTGATGAGTTATATACTTATTTTGTTGATACCAATCATAATGTACAAGGAAATGAAGATTTAATTCCTGAAAAAGGATATTCCAGTTCTATTTATTGGAATCAAAAATTCAAATCTAAGGATAACTTCAAAGGCGATATTACATTAAGCACGCTTTATATCAATCTCAAAGATAGAATTGAACTCGCAACTGTAAATATGCAGCCTTTAGAATATAAGTATTTGAATGTAGATAAATTTAAGAGATGGGGAGTTCAATTAAATTCTAATATGAGAATAAATAATATTCATTTTAATTTGAATGCTTCTTATTTCGGAGTTTCCAGAACGTTAGAAGATAACATTAACGGAATTCATATTACCACTCCTGATAACGATTATCTATACACATTTCAGCTAAACTCAAATCTTAATTACACTTTAAAAAAATGGGGAACAACCTTTTCTCTCTTTTATAAATACAATGGGAAAGAGTCTTCTTATGTCTTGGATTCTAAAACTGATTCCTATTATTTAGGAAAACAAGATGACTTTAATTTACTTGATTTTTCTGTAAGAAAATCATTTTTTAACAAATTTATTGAATTGACAGCGGGTGTACGAAATATTTTTGATGTTAAAAAGGTAAATACGACTGCTGCGCAAAGTGGCGCTCATGATGGACCTATAAAAAGTATTAATTTATTTTACGGTAGATCGTACTTCGCTAAACTTGGATTTAATTTTAATATATAACTCATGAAAAAATATTGTTTTTGCATACTTACCTCTTTCTTTATCATTCTCAGCTGTAAAGAGGATGACAGTCCTATATATGTTCCACAGCCCGGAGCCATACTAGACATTCCTGTCGGAGGTCCTACGGAACCGAATCAGGTTTGGGTAGATTTGGATCAAAGCAGAGTCAACGTAAATCAACGAGACATTTGGGATTTCGGGTTTTATGGTGGAGATCAATTTCGTGTAATTTTAAATAATTCTATCTTAATGGCTGCTGCAAAGTTGAATAGTATTTCTATTGATGAAGTTAATGAATCCGATGTTGCTTCTCTAAAATCGCTGGTAACTGTTGGTGATTTCCAACCAGATAATGTAAAGTATGTAGATGATATAATGGGAAATTATCTAGATCGTACCGCTATAGACGAAATCAGTTTAAAAGAAGATGAAAATCATGTTTATCTTATTAATATGGGACACTCGGTTTACCAAAATAATACGGATGATCTAAAGGTTGTCGGAGAACATAGGGGTTGGAAAAAAATTAGGATACTTAGAAATGATTCTAACAGCTATAAAATTCAATATGCTGATATTTCTGACACTACCCATAAGGAGATGATTGTTAAAAAAGATAAAGATTATCATTTTTCTTATATTAGTTTAGCTCACGGAATTGTAAATGTTCAACCTCCTAAAGATCTGTGGGATATGTGTTTTACTGTATTTATTAACGAAAATAAAGGACATGGTACGTATACGTTCTCGGATTTCGTTATAATTAATACGATGAATAATACAGGCGCGTATCAAGCAAACCTATCTGAAGTAGGTAGTTACGAAGATTTTACTAAAGAAAAGGTGGATCCTACCAAATTTGTTTATAATGACCATCGGGTTATCGGCTCTAGTTGGAGGACAACCTATGGGGGAGCTAAGGTATATACTGATAGATTCTATGTACTTAAGGATTCAAAAGGGAATTTGTTTAAATTGAAATTTTTGAATATGACTGATAAAGATGGACGAAGAGGATATCCTAAATTCGAATATAGCTTGCTCATTAATTAATTTATTTATTTATAATTTGAAAACAGGTTGTTGTAAAAAAAATCAACAGCCTGTTTATTTTTTTTTATTTACTTATATTTTGGGTGTAGGCAAATAAGGTATTCTTTAAGAGCATAGCTCTAGTCATGGGGCCTACTCCACCTGGAACAGGTGTAATCCAAGATGCTTTTTCTGCCACTTCCGGAAAATCAACATCACCTGCTAGATAATAGCCTTTTTCTTTGGTTGGATCTTCTAATTTAGTAATTCCCACGTCCACTATCACTGATCCTTTTTTAATCATATTGGCTTTTAAAAAATGAGGTACACCTAAAGCGGTAATAATAATATCGGCATTTTGAGTATGTTTAGCTATATTGACGGTTTTAGAGTGAACTAATGTAACAGTTGCATCTCCCGGATATCCTTTTTTGCTTAATAGAATACTCATGGGGCGTCCTACAATCCTGCTTCTTCCTATAACAACTACCTCTTTACCTTCGGTAGGTATTTCATATCTAGATAGCATTTCCATAATACCATAAGGAGTTGCCGGTAAAAAACTTTCTATTTCCAAAGCCATTTTTCCAAAATTAGTAGGATGAAAACCGTCTACATCTTTTTCCGGATTAATAGCCATTATAATTTTTTCTTGATTTATATGCTTAGGAAGAGGTAACTGAACTATGAATCCATCTAGATCATCGGCCTCATTAATCTTTTTTATTTCTTGTAATAATTCTTCTTCAGTTATCGTACTCTTAAGTTTTATTATTGATGATGTAAAACCTACAGCCTGACAATCTTTAATTTTATTATTTACGTAAGTTTGGCTTGCAGGATTATCACCTACAAGAACTGCTAATAAATGAGGTTGACGATGTCCTTGGTTTATATATTGGGAAACTTCTTCTTTAATTTCTTGTTTTATTTGTTTAGATAATTTAATACCATCTAAAATATTCGCCATAATTCAATTATTATTTAGTTTGGCAAATGTAAAAAATTAACTCTTATATGTTTATATTTAAATAGTTAAGATTTTCAATTTTGTTAAAATTAAACTAAATAAATTTTTATAAAAAATTAAAGGTAAATGTAGAAATATATAATAAAAGTATATATTTAAATCAATTATCTAAGTTATATTATTTAAATTTTAATTCCTCAATCTGGCAATTACTTTTTCACCACCATTTAATATAACATCCCCAACTTTAACTAAAATTTCAGTTTTTAAAGGAAGAAATACATCCATCCTTGAACCAAATTTAATAAATCCGAATTCCTTACCTGCAACAGCCATATCCCCTATTTCTGAATATATAACAATTCTTCTAGCCATAGCACCTGCAATTTGCCTAAATAAAACCTTTTGATTAAAAGGTGTTTCAACTGCTACGGTAGTTCTTTCATTTAATTCTGAAGATTTTTCATGCCAGGCCACTAAGAACTTTCCGGGATGGTATTTTTTGAATATAACTTTTCCACTGACAGGATACCTACATACATGTACATTTAAGGGAGACATAAATATAGATACTTGTATACAATTGGTTTTAAGAAATTCTTTTTCGTAAACTTCCTTTACTATAACTACTTTACCATCTACCGGAGCAATTATCTCATTCTCTTTAGCATCATAATTTCTAATTGGATTTCTGAAAAACCAAACAGTAAAAAATAAAAGGATAATGAATGGTATTGCAATTATAAGCCCCCAATATTTAAGAAAATAAAGTGCAAGTATACTTACCAGAATACTTGTTATAAAACTAATTCCTATAAAGGGCTTTCCTTCCTTGTGTAATCTCATATGATAGCACTTAATAAATAATAGGTAAATATTGCAGGAACACATAAGATAAAACTATCTAATCGATCCAACAATCCACCGTGTCCTGGAATTAAATTCCCGGAATCTTTTACAGAAAATTTTCTTTTCAGCTTTGATTCGGCTAGATCGCCAATTGGTGCAAATATAGCTATAATTAAACTTATCACAATCCAGTTGCCTCGTAATCCTGGTACGAGATATTCCAATAGAAAACCTATTAGGATAGTTCCCAGTATCCCTCCGATCAAACCTTCAACCGATTTATTAGGAGAAATTTTAGGCGCAAGTTTTCTTTTCCCAAATTTACTTCCCACTAAATAGGCAAAACTATCACTGATCCATAATAGTAAAAATACATAGAAAATCTCTGGCGTTAATGGATTTATACTTTTTGGAATCGTTAAAGAAAGACTAAAAGGAATGCTCAAATACGCAGTAGTAAAGATTAGTTTGGCACTATCTGTATAGAGTTCGTCTGAATAATAAAATAGAGTTACAATTGAGAGAATAAATAATATTAAAATTAATATATATCTCCAATATAATATTTTTAAACTAAAACTGCTATTAAAAAAACTTTGAGAAAATTTAAAATATACGATACCTATTAAAACAAATGTTAATATCTTATATATAATATTTGAATATTTTAAAAGTTTTATGGTCTCTAAAACGCTTCCCAATAGAAAAATTGTGAGTAAGCTATAAAGTAGATAACATGGATTTATTTTTATATCGAAATAAATATGTAATAAGTCTGATAAAAAATTAGTAGTGCATAAAAAAATAAGCAACACATATACTAATCCTGATAGGGAACGGATAATTATCGTTTTCACAAAATTAAAAATTATTCTTCAACTAAAAGCAAATACAATTTTTTTGCATTTGAAACACTACTAAATCCTTGCACTTGATTGCCATATAAGGAAGTTATATTAGATGGTATTTTATCTTTTTTAGCGTATCTTATTTTAGCTAGACCTACGCTTGAGGAAGTAATTATCTGATTTGGAGTTGCCCAAACTATTATTTTTTGAGGTAAATCAGACTTTTTTAAATGATAAGTCTGATCCGATGAAATCATAATAGATCCATCTAAGGCCACCAAATATTCACAGTTTATTAAAGCAATATCTTGATCTCCCGTACTATGGCTTGTATAATTACAATCTAAGCAATTAATCATCGAAATAAGTTTAGGGTCTACACATAGCACTTCACTGATGTCTTCATTTTTAAGTATATTATGTAAATATTGCAAAGATTCTTCTTTGTTTTCACAATAGAAAAACATACCTCCACCTGCCTTAAATTTCCTAGCAAATGCTACATCCTCTTCTTCTCTATCATTATAAAAATCTAGATTAGTAGCTTCTTCTTTGTTTTTTTTACCAAATATTTTGTTAAGAAATCCCATTCACTTTATAAAAGTTAAAAATCAAAATTATTTTTGTAATCAAATATATAAAAAAAACTTTTTAGTTCATAAATACGTAAGATTTTTAAATTTTATTAAATTATTTTCTATTATTCGGATTTAAATTCGTTTTCCGAAGAATTTTGTGCTTTATTTTCAACTTCTCGTATTTCTTCGGAAAAAGTTTCATCGTCAAATTTGCGTTTTCCAAAAATTTCTTCTAAATCTTCTTTAAATATGACTTCTTTTTCTAATAATTTATTAGCGAGCATAGAAAGTTTATCTTTGTTTTCAGATAAAATCTGTATTGCCCTTTTATATTGAGATTCAATAATTTTAGAGATTTCCTTATCTATAGTTTCTGCAGTTACTTCGGAATAAGGTTTAGTAAATCCGTATTCATTACCTGAACTATCATAATAAGAAATATTACCTATCTTATCGCTCAATCCGTAAATAGTAACCATAGCATTAGCTTGCTTTGTTACTCTTTCAAGATCAGATAATGCTCCCGTAGAGATATTATTAAAAAAAACTTCTTCTGCGGCTCTTCCTCCTAGAGTTGCACAAATTTCATCTAACATTTGTTCTGTAGTTGTCAATTGTCTTTCTTCAGGTAAATACCATGCTGCACCTAAAGAGCGACCTCTTGGTACTATGGTTACTTTCAATAATGGAGCGGCATGTTCTACCATCCAACTAATAGTGGCATGTCCTGCTTCATGGAAAGCAACTCTTTTTTTCTCATGTGGTTTAATTACTTTATTCTTTTTCTCTAACCCACCAATGATTCTATCAACAGAGTCAAGAAAATCTTGTTTTCCTACGCTTTCTTTCCCTTTACGAGCCGCAATTAAAGCAGCTTCATTACAAACATTAGCTATGTCAGCTCCACTAAATCCCGGAGTTTGTTTTGCTAAAAAATCTATATCTAAATCTTCATCTATCTTCAATGGCTTTAGATGAACTTGAAATATTTCTTTTCTTTCATTTAGATCCGGTAAATCTACATAAATAGATCTATCAAAACGTCCCGGACGCATTAAAGCTTTATCTAGCACATCAGCTCGGTTAGTTGCAGCCAATACAATCACGCTCGTATTGGTTCCAAATCCATCCATTTCTGTTAACAATTGGTTTAACGTGTTTTCTCTCTCGTCATTAGATCCGGTAATATTATTTTTACCTCTGGCCCTACCAATTGCATCGATTTCATCAATAAAAATAATTGAAGGTGATTTTTCTTTAGCTTGACGAAACAAATCTCTTACTCTTGATGCTCCTACCCCAACAAACATTTCTACAAAATCAGACCCAGATAAAGAGAAAAAAGGTACTTTTGCTTCACCTGCTACGGCTTTTGCTAGAAGTGTTTTTCCTGTTCCCGGAGGGCCCACTAATAAAGCTCCTTTAGGAATTTTACCTCCTAACTTAGTATATTTTTCAGGATTTTTCAAAAAATCAACAATCTCTTCTACCTCTTCTTTAGCTCCTTCTAATCCAGCTACATCTTTAAAAGTAACTCTTACATTATCGTTTTCATCAAAAAGTTTAGCTTTAGAACGTCCTATATTAAATATTTGTCCTCCGCCACCTGTTCCACCACCTGTCATTTTTCTAAATAAGAAAAACCAAAGCAATCCAATGAATAATAAAGGCAGTAACAATTGTATCGTTACATCTCCCCATTGACTAGGATTTTCAAATTCCAAATTAGTAGTTAATTTATATTTAGCCTTATTTTCATTGAATCTTTCTTCAAAAAGCTGTTTATCGCCGGCTATAAATGAAAATTGAGGTGAATCTGATAATTGCCTAAACGGACTGAAGCCTTGATTGTTCATATCATACACTTCAGGGTTTTTCATAGCATCCTGAGTTAAATAAACTTTTACTTCAGATGATCCGTTTAAAAACACCACTTTTTTAACATATCCTTTTTCTAAATATGAAAAAAACTTATCAACACCTATTTTTACATCTTTTCCCGAATTTAAAAATTCTTGAAAAATCAATAATACTGCAAATATTATTAATATACCATAAAACCAATTAAATGAAAATGGTTTATTATTTTTTTTCGTTTTATTTTTGTTATTATTATTTGTTTCCAAAATTAAGTCTTATTTTATAATTATAGGATTATGCAATTTTAAAGATCTTTTTAATTTTCCGGATTAGGAATTTTTATAATTTCCACATCTCCCCATAAATTTTCTAAATCATAGTATTCTCTATATTCGGGTTGGAAAATATGAACAACTATGGATACGTAATCCATCAAGACCCACTGCTGGTTGTCAACTCCTTCTACATGCCAAGGCTTATCCTTAGAATTTTTTCTCACGTACCTTTCTACAGAATTGGAAATTGCCGAAACTTGTGTATTGGTTCCGCCGGTACATATGACAAAATAATCTGTAATCGTATTTTCTAATTTAGTAAAGTTCAAAATAGTTATATCGTATCCTTTAACTTCTTCTATCCCTTTTATTATATTTTCTAATAATGCTTTTTTTTCGATCTGTGTTTCATCCATCTAATAGTCTATTATTCAAATATTATAATATATCTTTCGTGATTATTTTTCATTTTATGCAAAAATAATCATTTTAACACTTATATTAATTATAATTTATTTAATAATTTTATCATTAATTTGTATTGGTCAAATCCTATGCCATTAGAATATTTTGATAAAATTGAATCTACGAACGATTTTGTAAGAGAGCATTTGTCTGATTATGCATCAAATTTTCATGGGGTGTATTCTTTTCAACAAACGAAAGGCAAGGGAGTTAATGACCATAAATGGGTATCTGAACCGGGAAAAAATATAGCTCTGACATTTTGTCTTACCGATTCATCTATAACAAATAATTTTCTCAGTTTTTGGGTAGCTATAATGGTTTGTCGTTTTATAAAAAAACAGGCAAAAACCGATGCTACTATAAAATGGCCCAATGATATTCTCATCAATAAAAAAAAGGTCAGTGGAATATTAATTGAAAAATCAGGGAATACTTTTATTATAGGTATTGGCATTAATGTTCTTCAGAAAGAATTTCCAGGTATTCCTCATGCCTCATCATTGAGTTGCTTTTCATCTCAAAAATTTGAACTTGTTGAATTGGTAAATGATTTAATACATGAATTTAAGACAAATTTTCATATTTTAAACGATTCTTTTTTTCTTCTTAACACATATAATTATCATTTATTTGGCAAAGGAAAGGTAATGGCTTTTAAAATTAATGAATCTATAATAAACGGGATAATTAGCAAAGTAGATAATGATGGACTTTTACAAGTTGAAGTTGAAAACATGGGAACTAAAAAATTTAGGATTAAAGAAATAGAATTTTTATATTAAATCATATAAATTATGTTTAATACTTGTGAATAATAAATTATTTTAAATAGTTATTTTACTTTTTTTTTAATTATATTTACATAATTTAAAAGAAATAAATAAAACTAAGTGGAAGATTTTTTTGACAATGAGCTAGTTAATATATTTGAAGAAATGTTAGAAGAAAACAAATCTATTTATTTTGAAGCAGATGAATTTTGCGAAATTATTTCTTTCTACTTGGATATTTATGATTTCGAATATGCTTTAAAAGCGATTGATATTGCATTTTCTCTTTATCCAAATAACATTGATATTAAAGTTAAACAGCTCGAATATTTTGTAGGAACTGAAGATTTACACAATGCTTCCGGTTTAATAGATAATCTTAAAGAATTATGTTTTGCTAACACAGATTATCTAATCGCAACGGCTCGTTATTGGTCTTTAAGAAAATTTCCTTTCAAATCTATAGATTTCTATTTAGCAGCCTTAAAAAATGAGGAGGACGAAGATTATATATATAATTGTTTGGGAAATGAATATTTGGAGATTAATGAACCTACTTTAGCATTAAATTCTTATAAAAAAGCTTTGGAATACAATGAGAAAGATGAATATTCATTATTTTCCTGTATACATTGCTACGAAATTTTACATCATCACCGAGAATGTATTACTTTTTTAAATCAATTTATAGATGTAAACCCTTATTCAGAAGAAGCGTGGTTCCAGTTAGGCTTGCAATATTTAAATCTTAATTGGTATGAAAAGGCTTTATATGCATTTGATTATACAGTAATTATTAATCCTAAGAGTATAGCCGGATACACACAAAAAGCCTTCTGCTACGAAAAGCTTAATAAATGGGAACAAGCCATAGCTGTATATAGTGAATCGCTTGTTTTTGATGACACTGCTGCATTTACTCTTTTCAAAATCGGTCAGGCTTACAACAAACTTCGCAAACCTATTCAAGCTCTTAATTCTTTTCAAAAAGCGGTAAAAGAGGATCCACAGTTTGATAAAGCATGGTTTGAACTTTCTGATATTTATGATACTTTAGGTAACAATGAGGAGGCATTGCATTATATAAAAAAGGCTTTGGATGTAGAATCTAAAGAAGTAAATTACTGGAAAAAATATGCTTACTTAAATATTCAATTAGGTAAATACGAAGAAGCTTCTGACTCTTTTAAAATAATTATAGATTTAGAACCAAATCATTTTTATAATTGGTTGGCTTATTCTGAATTATTAATGAGTTTAGGCGATTATTCCAAGGCAGCTCTTATATTGCATAAAAGTTTTGAAAATTTCCATAGAGCAGAATTATATTATCAATTAAGCAATTGTTATTTCTTATTAAAGAATAATGAAAAGAGCGAAAAATTTTTAAAGCTGGCATTAAAATTGAATCCATCTATTAAACAAGAAATGCAGGAAAAATATTCAATTTTACTAAGAGGTAATAATATAAAATATAAAAATCCAGGCATTATTTAAAATCTATTTATAGAGAAAACTTGAAAGAATAATTACATAAAATCAATGAACATTGTAGCTCATCAATTGCTATCATATAAAATACCTGATATACAATTAGGTAACGTATTGGGTGAAATTGTTCGAGGTAAAGATTATCAAAATTATCCGCAATCTATTGCTACTGGTATATTATTACATAGACATATCGATTCATTTACCGATTCTCATCCTATTGTAAAGCAAACTACAAGTATTTTCCATAAATCATATGGAAAATTTGCTCCTATAATAACGGATGTAATTTATGATTATTTTCTAATAAAAAATTGGTATTTATTCAGTAATGATGAATTTGAGACTTTTAAAAAATCGTGTTATGAATTAGTAATTGGAACAGAAATTTTGTTTCCAAAAAAATTAGAAAAAATCTTAAATACTTTAATTGAAGATGATTGGTTTGACAAATACAGAACGTATGAAGGTATAGAATGGACTTTACATCATCTAACCAAAAAGTCTAAATTTAATCATCATATTGCTGATATGGGTAATTCCATTAAAGAAATTTATTTACAAGAAAAAAAAATAGAAAATCATTTTCTCGAATTTTTCCCTCAATTGGAAATTTTTTGTAAAAAATTTATTATTAGATTAATGCCGGAATATGAAGTATTAATCCAAAAAAATAGTGTTCATTGATTATGAAAAAATATATTATTTTGTTTGATGGTGTATGTAATTTATGCAATTCTACTATTCAATTCATTATTAAAAGAGACAAAAAAAATTTATTTAAATTTTCTTCTCTTCAATCGGAATTTGGACAGAATTTTTTGAAAGATAGAAATCTTTCTACTAAAGATTTTAATTCTATAATTTTATATGAACCTGGAATAGCTTATTATACAAAAAGTACTGCTGTAATAAAAGTAGCTCAAAAGCTAGGGTTTCCATATAATCTCTTATCTGTTTTTTTGATACTTCCTGCACTTATACGTAATCCTATATATTCATATTTGGCTAGAAATCGCTATAGTTGGTTTGGAAAAAAGGAAAGTTGTATGGTTCCTACTCCGGAAAATATAAAAAAATTTATTCAGTAAGTAATACATTACATTCTCAAACTATAAATCTCTAAACTTTTTCAATTTCGTATACTGAAATTTTGGTTGTAAACAAGCCATAATTGAGAAATACGGTTTCTCCTTCTATCTTATCTATAGTTGCAGCACTGCTGCTCCCCTTAATTCTAACTCTTTTTCCTTCCTTCATCCATTTTTGAGCTCTATCAGTGGTTGTTCTTATTTCTTCTGCTTTGGTTTCTTGCAACTGTTTTTTTATTTCCTCTTTTTTTAATTCTGTTTTAACTTTAGTTCGTTGTCTTTTAGTTTGGATTTTTTCAACTTCAGTTGCTTGAGTCTTTTTGTATTTCTCTTGTTCTAAAATTTTAGAAAAATCTTTTAAAATATCTCTTTTTTTCTTTCCGTTGGAATAGGCTTCTATGTATTTCTCAAATTTTTGTCCTAATTGATTTAAACGTGTTTCTTCATCATATAATTTTTGGAAATTCACCAATTTTTGCTTATAACTGTTTATAGTATCTGACAATTGTCTTTTCTTTTCTTCAGAATGATCAATTTGTTTATTTAAATCACCCTTCAATTTTTCAACCTGATATTTTTCCTGCTGAAGTCTAACAATAGTTTTATCTAAATTTACCTTGTCTTTTTCAATTTTTTGTTTAGCAACCTGTATAATTTCTTTAGGAATTTTATTTTTTTCAGCAACTTCGAACGTAAATGAGCTCCCTACCTGCCCCACTTCTAATTTATATATAGGATGCAGAGTCTTTTCATTGAATAACATAGAAGCATTTTTAGTATGAGATAACTCTTCAATCTTTAACTTTATATTTGTATAATGGGTTGTGATAATTCCAAAAGATTTTTTCGCATAAAAATATTCTAAAAATGCTTCAGCCAATGCTCCCCCTAATTCCGGATCTGATCCTGTTCCAAATTCATCTATTAATAGTAAAGTGTGAGAATCTGCCTGTTTTATAATTTGCTGCATTTTTCTCAATCGGGAACTATAAGTACTAAGCTGGTTTTCAATAGATTGATTATCACCTATATCAGTAAGTATTTTATTAAAAAAACCTATTTTTGATTTTGGATGAACCGGGATAAGTATACCGCTTTGTATCATTAATTGTAATAAACCTACCGTTTTTAACGTAATACTCTTTCCTCCGGCATTTGGACCGGAAATACAAATAATTCGCGTATCTCTATCTAATGTTAATGTTTGAGGAATGGTTGTTTTTTTCTCCCTTTTATTGGTAAGGAATAATATAGGATGATAAGCATTAACAAGATGGACTTCTGCATAATCGGTTATCTCCGGCAAGACTGCATCAATAGCTTCTGCATATCTTGCTTTTGCCTGAATAACATCTAATTTATATATATATTTCTGATATTTTTCTAATAAAGGGTAATATTCCAGAATATTTTGGGTTAAAGTAAAAAGAATTTCTTCAATTTCTTTTTTTTCTTGACTTATCAATTCCATTAACCTTACATTGGGTTGGATAACAGATTCAGGCAAAATAAAACAAATAGAACCTGTTTTAGAAAAACCTAATACTCGTCCTTTTACCGATTTTTTAAAAGATGACTTTACAGCTAATACTCTTTGATCATCTATCACACTTTCCCTTATCTCATCTAGAATTCCGGTTTGAGAAAAATGTGTAAGTGTTTTATCAAAATTTTCCTGAATTGTTTTTCGTATAATTTGTATTTGATCTCTGATATTTTGTAGAGTAACCGTTGCATCATTTTTTACTTCCCCAAAACGGTTAAAAATTTTATTAACCATTGCAATAATCTCTTTGGTGTATTCTATATGGGATAGTTGCTGATGAAGAGTAGGAAAATAATCTTTAAATTTTTCAAAATGAACAATCAACGAATTTATTAGTTGAGATAAATCTCTAATTTTATGAAAAGATCTGGCTTCTAAGATAAAATTCTCTATTAGAAGCATTTTTAGTTCTGTTTCTATATCATTATATTCTCTGAAAGGAATATAATTTTCATTGGAAAAACTTCCTAAATATTCATTTACGCAATTCAAATTCTCCTTTATTTTTTCTTTTCTTAAAGGTCGAAGTTGAGCTACAAATTCTCTTGATTTTTCGGAATGGCAAAAGGGTAGTATTTCTTCTAGTATCTTTTGATATTCTAATTCTTTTAAGGTATCTTCTGAAATCTGCATCTTATTATTCTGTATTATAAATACATTTATGCAAAAATAACGCTTTTTTCTGCTTAATTAATTTCTAATTTTTTTTCTTAATCCAAACATTTATCATTGTATATGTTTCTTTTTTTCAATAGCTATTCTTAAATTAGGATAAGTATATTTATAATTATATCCTTACTATTTAATAATACAACGCCTATTTTAATAAATCAACTAATGATGAATCGTAAAATTTTAAAATTTATATTGTTATGTTAGAGTATTATCTTTTATAATAGGGAGTATTATTTACATTATTAATAAACAAAAATCATCATATATATATTCGTTCTTGTTAACGGAGTTTTTAATGTTAACACCTGCCTGTATTGGTTTCGTAGTTGAAAAAAAGAAATTTTCAGAGACAACAAAAACAATTGAATTGAATTTCAAGCATACCCATTGGAAACAAAGCATGAAACATCTAAATTTAACTATTTTTTATTATTGCTTTTTAATTATGTTCAATAGATATTTATTAGGTAATGTATTAGAAATAAATGGTTTCAGAAAATTAGCTACGGATTATACTATGCTAAATGATGAATAAAAAAATCATTACCTGATTTTTTTATAATAAATATTACTTGACTATTTTATTTGATGTAATGATAATTAGTAGTATAATTTCTTATATCACCATGAATGATTTTAGGTTTAGGGGTGGAAATTGGTTGGAAAGGGTTTTTACAGAAAAATATAAAAGCAAACTTTTTCAAAAAGAATATACTTATTGGAAGTATTTGGGGAATTTGGCATATACCTATAATTTTAAACGGACATAATTATCACTCTCATGCTGTATTAGGTATCGGGGTACAAATACTTTTATGTATAGTCTTAATTTTTTATCTTTCCATTGCGTTAAAAAAACAAACTGTTTCTTTGTTATCGGAGCACTTCATGGAGGTATCAACGCAATAGCAAGAGTAGTTTCAATTACACAAATAAATTATATAGATGTATTAGGACTTGTAGGATTATTAATAATTTTTTCTATTATAACCCTATTGATAATAAATTATATACTATCTGTAAAATTCAATTTATAAGGTCATTCCAATATCAATTCCTTTAATTTTGCGATATAAATCAGTAGCATAATTATCAGTCATTCCTGAAACAAAATCAATTATTCCTAAAACTTTTTCATAGTCACTACTATCCTCGTAAATAAATTGTTTAGGAATAAGCTTAATAGCTTTTTTTTCATATTCCAAACGTTCATTTTCAGTTTTTATAATAGGAGGTATAAAATGGTCTAAAAGTTCATACATTACATTATAACCAGCATTTTCTATTTCAACTACCGATCTATGATTATATATATGAGTTTTAGAAAATTCTTTGATAGTTCTAATAGCTTTGCATTCTTTTTCAATTAAATCAAAGATGGAAATTTGCAAAGAGCCTTTCAGTATTTCCTCAAAATTGTGTTTATATAATTCAACAGATCTTGATATAAGTGCGCCTATGGACACTGCTCTTAAAAAAGAAATACGGTCATTTTTATCATCAATACTATCCAATTTCTTTTTTACTCTGTTCCATTTGTTATTACCTTGTATTTCTGTAATAATTTGTTCTAAGAGTTCCTCACAAACTTGAGCATTGATAAAACCCAATCTCTGCGCATCTTCCATATCAATTATATTATAACAAATATCATCAGCTACTTCTACGATCCAAACAAAGGGATGTCTAATATAGCATAAAGGTTCATCTTGCTCTATAATTATAGACATTTCTTGTGCAATATCTCTGAATATGTTTTTTTCTGATTGAAAAAAACCGAATTTTTTTCTCAATAGTAAATCTTTATCTCTAGCAATTGATTCGCAGGGATACTTTGCTATAGATGCCAGAGTAGAATAGGTAAGCATAATTCCTCCATCTGATTTTCCATTTTGTTTCTGAGTTAAAATATGTATAGCATTGGCATTTCCTTCAAAATTTATAAAATCACACCATTGTTTTGTAGAAAATTTTTCCTTTAGCTGGGAAGCATTTCTACTAAAATAACTGGCAATAGCATCTTCACCCGAATGTCCAAATGCCGGATTTCCGATGTCATGACATAAACATGCGGTAGATATCACATTATATAAACTATGACAAAATAAATCTTTGTTTGATTCTGTTAAATCGGAAGCATAAGCAGTAGCAATATAATTACCTATTTCACTTCCTAAAGATCTTCCCACTGATGCTACCTCTAAAGAATGCGTTAACCGATTATGTACAAAAACACTTCCCGGAAGCGGGAATACTTGCGTTTTGTTTTGTAGTCTGCGGAAAGCAGTTGAAAATATAACTCGATCAAAATCTCTTTGATATTCACTTCTTGCATCCAACTTTCTATCTGAAGAGTGGTATTGTATTCCCGTTCTTTTATCTGAGAACAATCTATTTATATCCATTATTCATATAATGATTATGAAAAATGGGATAGCAGGTGAAACTTTCAATGTAACCCGTATATCCCTATTTTTACAGTATTTATTTAATGTTATAACTATATTTTTGTATGTAATAGTAATCAAATTAGAATACTAAATTATATTCTAGTTTACTATTTTATAAAGTCTAATATTTTAATTTTCGCATAGTTTTTTTCAATTATTTATATCTGAAATTATTTTATTATTTATCTCAACTTAAACCTTCGACTAATCCATTAACCAAATCTATATTCATAGCTACTGGTTTTTTAGGCAATCCTGGCATTCTGAGAATATCTCCGGCAATAACAACAATAAATTCAGCCCCCCTATTTATTACAATGTCTTTTATTTCAAAATCAAAGTTTTTGCTCACTCCGTAAGAAAGTGGATTGGCTGAAAATGAATATTGTGTTTTTGCAATGCATATCGGAAATTTACTCATATCACTCTTTTCCAGATTTCCTATTTTTTTGGAAGCTTTTTTGCTGAAAGTTACTGAAGAAGCTCCATATATATTTTTGGCTATCTTTTCAATCTTAACTCTAATGGGATCTTCATCTTCATAGGCAAACTTTAATTTTTTTGAAGGATTATTTTCAATTGTTTCAACCACTAATTTAGCTAGATCTTCGGCTCCTTTTCCTCCTTCCATAAATGCATTATTTATGGCAAAACCTACTTCTCTTTTTTTACAAAATTCTTTTATTTCCGATATCTCCTCTTTCGTATCTGAAGCAAATTTGTTAAAGGCGACTAAAACAGTTTGCCCGTAAGATTTGATATTTTCTATATGTTTTTCAAGATTTTCAAGTCCTTGGATTATACCTTTGATATTTTCTTCTTTTATTTG
The DNA here is from genome assembly GCF_946479295.1 of uncultured Apibacter sp. Lineage (NCBI taxonomy): Bacteria > Pseudomonadati > Bacteroidota > Flavobacteriia > Flavobacteriales > Weeksellaceae > Apibacter > uncultured Apibacter sp. The sequence goes on along the minus strand of NZ_CAMLFD010000005.1, from coordinate 21,314 downwards.
AGATATATGAACTCCACCATGCATCTTTAAGCCTTGACCTGTTACTACAATTACGGTCAATTTTGGCTCTAATCCTGATTTTCTACATTTAATATCATAGAATTTTTCAGCTCCTAAATCTGCACCAAAACCGGCTTCCGTAATAACATAATCCCCATAAGTCATGGCCATTTTAGTTGCTATAACGGAATTACAACCGTGAGCTATATTAGCGAAAGGACCGCCGTGTACAAAGGCTGCGGTATTTTCTGAAGTTTGAACTAAATTTGGATTTATTGCATCTTTTAGCAAAACTGTAATAGCTCCTGCAATTCCTAAATCTTTTACAGTAAAAATGCTACCATCTGTTTTATATCCTAATAATATATTTTCAATTCTTCTTCTTAAATCGTCAATATCCTTTGCCAAACATAAGATAGCCATAATTTCAGAGGCCGGAGTAATATCAAATCCTGATTCCTGAATTACACCATTCACGTTCCCTCCCAACCCTGTAACTATATTTCTTAAATTGCGATCATTAACATCTATTACTCTTTTCCATACCACTTCTTTTAAAACATGTTCTGTACCCTGATTTTGATATATATAATTATCAAGTAAGGCTGTTATCATATTATGAGCAGAGGTTATTGCATGAAAATCTCCGGTAAAGTGAAGATTGATATTTTCCATAGGTAAAACCTGGGCATATCCCCCGCCAGCAGCTCCACCCTTCATCCCGAAACAGGGTCCTAATGATGGTTCTCTCAACGCTACTATCGCCTTTTTACCGATTTTATTCAAACCAAGAGCCAATCCTATGGATACTGTCGTTTTTCCAATACCTGCTTTAGTAGGTGTAATTGATGTTACTAATATTAGGTTTGATTTTTTTACTTTATCTTCTGATTTTTGATCTTGAGGAATTTTTGCAATGTAATTTCCATATGGTATTAATTCATTTAAAGGAATGGATAAATTTTCAGCAACTTCACTAATAGGCTTTAATTTTATAGAACGAGCTATTTCTATATCTGATTTCATAGTTTTATATCTATTTTTGATTATTATTATTATATTTCATATATATAAATCCAAATATAATAAAATTTATCTCATTTAACCTAATAATACTTATAAAGTAATTGATTCTAACAAATAACACAACAATTTCTCTTACTATTTTACATCAATAAAGTTTGGCTTATCGCACCCTATTTTTATAATTTATTACTAGAAAATTGAATTGCATCTGTTATAAAATTAGTCTCAGAAAATTATAATTTTACATTCAATTTAACATTAAAAAATCTTCCTGTTAGTTTGTTAGGTACGGCATAATATGAAGTTGAATTTACATCTCTTATCCATTCATTACTTATGGTATTTCTTACATCAAACACATTAAATATTTCAAACCCTAAAGTTAATTCCTTAAATTTTTCCCAATAGGACCCTAAACGTGCTTTATTCATTTTTTGATCTACAACAACATATGTCAAACCGACATCCGCTCGTTTATAATCCGATAAAGTTGTTTGATACACATATGGATCTGTATAAAGTGGTGCTCCATTGGGAAGGCCTGAAGCATAAACCAAATTTACATTTGCCTTAAAACGAGGATAATTTTTCATATAATCTTGAAAAAATAATCCTACTTTTAATCTTGGATCAGTAGGACGCGGTATATATCCTCTCCCATCTATACTTTCTTTTGTCTTACCATACGAAACTGACAACCACGATTCAGCTCCGGAAACAAATTCTCCATTCAATCGAGCATCTATTCCATAGGCATACCCTTTGGAATTATTTTCTCCGGTGTAAACTATTCGTACATTATCTATAAAATAAGGGATAAGGTCATCTAATTTTTTATAATAAATTTCTGTTGTTAATTTAAACGGATGCTTATTAAGCATTTTAAACTCATAATCATTACCTAAAATAAAATGTATGGAACGTTGTGATTTTATTTTATCATTAAGTGTTCCATCCAGATGCATTATTTCCTTATAAAACGGGGGTTGGTAATAAAATCCGGTTGCAAATCGAAATAACATATCTATTTCCCAATCGGGTTTAATTGCTATTTGTGCTCTCGGACTGATATTGGTTTCTCCGTTAAAATCCCAATGAGTAGCTCGCACTCCTGCATTAATCAATACACGGGTTCTATTCCAAAAAAATTTTGTTATATATTGCAAATACCCATTAATACGATTAGATTTGAGCTTATTATTTGCAGAAACATGATGTAACAACACCAAATCGGATTCATCTAAATTTCCGGGGGGAAAGATAGGCCGGGGTATAGAATACCCAGCTGAATCTATAAGCATCCATTCGTTTTTAATGTTTCTTATATCTTCGCGTTGATATTGAAAACCTGCTTCAAATGCTGAATTAACATTTAATTTATATTTACCTTTTAACTGTGTCCCGATTACAAGCATATCCAAATTATTTCTTCCGTGATTAATTTGTCCCCCAGTATTAAATGAAGGAATCAAATCTCCAGTATCATTATCGGCTTCTCGTAGCATATATCCGGCAGAAATATCAAAATATTCTTGTTCTTTCGAATGAAATCCATATCCATCCCAATTAAATGCTAATCTATTTGAAGGTTTAAATTCCAAAGATAAGGTACCATTTGCCGTTTTATATTTATCTTTTTCTTGCCCATTATAAGCAACATTCAATTTTATTGGCTGATTTAAAGTTCCGAATTCTACTTCTCTTTTTTTAGGTACCATTTCATAATCATTGGATGCGTAATTTCCTAAAAATGAAAGATTCCATTTCGTAGCTAATTTATATTGAAGGAAAGTTTGTATATCAAAATATTCGGGATTAAAATCCGTATCTCCATCGAATGTATTTAGAATAAGATCTGTATTTCGATATCTCGCACCTAAAAGACCAGAAAATTTTTGTTTTTTATCAGCATAGCCAAAAGTAGCTCCTCCTCCTAATAAGCTTGCCTCCAGATCGGTTTCAAACTTTAGCGGTTTTCTATAGAGTATATCTAATACGCTTGACATTTTGTCTCCATATCGAGATTCAAAACCACCCGCAGAAAAATTAATGGAGGAAACCATAGCCGGATTAATAATACTCATACCTTCTTGTTGACCACTACGAACAGTTAGAGGTTTATATACTTCTACTCCGTTTATATATACTAAATTTTCATCGTAGTTACCCCCTCTCACTCTATAAAGTGAGCTAAGCTCACTGGCCGTACTAACAAATACGGTATTTAATATTTCTTCTACCCCTCCGGAAAGAGTCGGTGTGTTTTCAATATTATTAACGGCGATATGATGCATGGATAAATCGGAGGATTTTTTACGAGTTCCTTTAAAAATAATTTCAGGAAGAACCTTTTCTTTCTTTAACTTAAAATCAGCTACAATATCTATATCTTTTATGTCAACATTTATAGAATCTTTAACAAAATTATCATGTTCAACAGTCATTACTACCGTAGTATAAATAGGTAGTTGTAAACTATAATATCCACTCCGATCAGATATAGAATGCTGACCATAGTTTGAATAAACATGCGCTCCCTGTATAGGATTTCTTTGTTTATCTTCCACTTTACCTGAAATTTTTATGGTCTGCCCCCATGCGGTAAAAGAGATCATCCATAAAACTAAAAACGTGAGAAATTTATAATTTTTCAAAGTTGCTCGTATATATACTTTTATTATTTACTTTATCGGTAACTATTACTTCTACTTGATGTTTTCCTACTTCAATTCCTTCTTTTGTTAAATCGGAAATAAAAAGGCTGTTGTCCTTGTATTCGTATTCAGCTAATATCCATTTCCCGTCAATAAAAACATCATAAGTGTTAATACCCGAACCTATATCTTTGATTTTAAAAATTAGCTTATTCCCTATTTTTTCTGTTTTTGAAAGCATAGGACAGTTAATGGTTGGTACTGATTCGTCCAATACTAAATAAAATATTCCAAAATCTTTGGGAGTAGCTTTATATTTACCATTTTCAAAGGACGTATCTAAATATTCTTTCTTTAGCGGACCAAAATTGGATTCTCTAACAATAACATATTTATCCGCTTTTGACTTATCTAAATTACTCCAATCGGGAGTGAGAGTCATATCATATTTTTTATGTATTGGTACTGAAGATCTGTGTACAAGATATTTGTTAACACCTAATTTTTTATAATCAAATATAAAACTTTCATAAAATGAACCTTTCTCAAAATCTAGAGATAGTCCGTCTTGCTTAAAGGTATAAGATTTTTTTAAATTAACAGAGTACTTATCATTTGTAGGCAATGTTTCCTTATCTTTTTCAAAACTTTTTTGAGTTACTCCATTCATGGTGAAATTTCGAGTTGTGATATTTCCAGAAAAATCTCCTACTTCTATTTTAACAGTATAGATTTGTCCCTCTTCTACTTTTACAATCCCTCTATTTACCTCTTGTTCATACATTTGTAATGTATTACCTGGTAATAAATAAGTGCGATATATCCAACTATTTTTCGATAGCAACTCCGTATAATCTACAGAAGCATTAATTAAACGAGTTTCATTAAAATAATGTTTATCTGCCTGAAAAGTTGATAATAAACTTCCATTGACATAAGTTTTTATAAAATAAATACCATTTAAATTATTAGATCCATTTTGTTTGTCATAAGCTTTTACTCCAAATCCTATTTCTCCACTTACAGTATAATTATCTCCTTCTGCAACAATTATTTTATTTGTCTTATTATTTACTTCACCATCGTTAATAGGATAAATCCATATCCCTGATATAATTGGCTTTATGTTATCGCCTATATCAAATCCAAATAAAAAAGGATTTAAAACTTCTTCGGTTTTAGTATCTCTAACTTCAAAATGTAAATGCGGGCCTCCCGACCCTCCCGTATTTCCTGATAGAGCTATTATTTCCCCTTTCTTTACCGGTATTTCTCCCGGTTTAAGGTAAAAATCTACAGCATATTTTTTATCTTTATACTGTTCTTGGCGAGCCCTTTCTTCAATAGTTCCTTTCAGCTCACTTAAATGCCCATACACGGTAGTATATCCGTTGGGATGATCAATATAAACTGCTTTTCCATATCCATAGGCCGAAATATTTATTCTGGAAACATAACCTTCTTGGGCCGCCAACACTGACAGACCTGTCCTTTGCTGGGTTTTGATATCTAAACCGGAATGGAAATGATTTTTCCTTAACTCACCATAATTGGCTGATAAGGAAATAGGTATAGATAATGGAGAGACAAAATCTTTCGGATAATTTTGAGAATTAGAGAAGATCGTGAATACAATGAATACCGTGCTTGCTATTTTTTTCATGTAATTTTTTTAAATACACATCTTGATTAGATATAAAATATAGTAAATAAACTAAATCTTCGTCAAAATTAAGAATTTCATTTTTATTTAGATTATTTAACATTTTAATTCAATTAACTTTTTCCTCAACAAACTCCATAATTTTAATTAATCAAAAGAGAAAGAATTAGTTTAAACAAATAATTTGTATACTCTTTGTATACTTTTAAAAATATAGAGTTAACATATATCACTTATTCATTTACAAAAAACATCTTACTTAAATGAACTTCACAATTCAATTCAATTTTTTTTTATTTATATAATATACTTTAAATATCTAATAAATAACAATATAATGTCTTAAAAAAAATCTAATATAAATAAAACGCGAATTATTATACTTAGCAATTGATTTTTTTCATTATTTTACACCATATTTATTATTTAATATTCATAAATCTAGATAAATTACAACTATTATGCTAACTAAAAAAATAACTAGAATAATACCAGCACTGCTTATTTTCTTGCTTGTCAATAGTCTTTCTTCTCAAAAATTAGAAAAAGATACAGTTAATTATATATATGAACCCAATCAAGTTCGTACCAAAGGAGAATATGAAGGGGGAAAGAAGCAATTACTTGAAACTTTATCATCCAATCTGAAATATCCGGATGAAGCTATAAAAAATAATATTCAAGGAAAAGTGATTGTTAAATTTGTTATTGAAAAAGACGGTACAATTAGTAATTTTAAAATCCTAAAAGATATCGGATACGGATGTGGTGAGGAAATTATTCGAATTTTAAATGAAACCCAAACCAAATGGAATTCAGCAAAAATCAATAATAAGAACGTACGATCCTATTATACTTTAAGAGTAAAGTTCAAAATACGTAAAATAAATAAAGATGAATCTAAAGTTGATATTTACTTAATGCCATTCTTATGTATTTTGAAAGTAGTGTTATTTGTTCTTTCGGATGGACGTATTGGCGACTAAGGAAATTACTCAAGTTTTAAAGAAAACCTAAACCAAATGGAATTCAGCCAAAATCAGTAATAAGCGCATGCGATCCTATTATTTTTTACGAGTAAAATTAATACATAAAGATCAATCTAAAAGTTATATTCACTTAGAGCCAATCGTGAATATTTTAGATTTCGTGCTTACTAATATTTTCATATAATTTTTCAAATATACACAATACACACCTTGATTAGATATAAAATAAATACAGTAAATAAACTAAATATTCATCAAAATAAAAAATGAAATTTTTAATTTTGATTATTTAACATTATTAATTCATGTTTAATCAATTAAAGAGAAAGAATTAGTTTAAACAAAAAATTTGTATACTCTTATTTGTATACTTTTAAAAATATACAGTTAACATATATCACTTATTCATGTAAAAAAGACATCTTAATTAAATTAAACTTTAACGACTCAATTCAATATTTTAAATTTATATGATATACATTAAATATCTAATAAATAATAATATAACATCTAAAAAACAATTTAAGATAAATAAAATGCAAATAATTATCTTTAACAATTGATTTTTTTCATTACTTTACACCATATTTATTATTTAATGTTTCATAAATTTAGATAAATTTCAATTATGCTAAATAAAAAAATAACCAAAATAATACCCATATTGCTTGCTTTCTTGCTTGTTAATAGCCTTTCTTCTCAAAGAGTAGAAAAAGATACAGTTAATAATATATATGAACCCTATCAAGTTCGTACCAAAGGAGAATATGAAGGGGGAAAGAAGCAATTATTTCAAATTTTATCATCCAATCTTGAATATCCGGATCAAGCTTTAAAAAATGATATTCAAGGAAAAGTAATTGTTAAATTTGTTATTGAAAAAAACGGAACAATTAGTAATTTTGAAATCTTAAAAGATGTCGGATACGGATGTGGCGAGGAAATTATACGAGTTTTAAAAAAAACACAAGCTAAATGGAATTCAGCCAAAATCGATAATAAGCGCGTACGATCCTATTATATTTTAAGAGTAAAGTTCAAAATACATAAAGATCATAAACTTTATATTAAAGATGCGAATAACTAAATCAGGATTTCTTATTATTATTTCACTTTTAGTTTTTTTTTCTATTAGCTTTTCCATAGCACAAACCCCTAAAGTTTATGCTGAACAGGTTATCAAAAAATTAACCTCTTCTGAATTTTCAGGTCGCGGCTATGTTGATGACGGAATGAAGAAAGCATCAGAAGAAATTGCTTCACAATTTGAAAAAATCGGAATACTAAAGTTTCAAAATTCTTATTTCCAACCCTTTACCTATCCAATAAATATTATTGAAAAAAGTTCTGTATCCGTAAACGGTAAGGAGTTGAAATTTGGTTCGGATTATTTGGTAGGTGCCGGTTCTCCTTCTCTACAAGGAGATTTCTCGCCTATTACTTTCAATGCTTCCGTCATAGAAAGTCTTTTTGAATCGCAAGATTTTTCCTATTTCAATAAAGAAATGAAAAGAATAGACAAGAATTGTGTGATTTTTCCGAATAAAGTATTTCCTGAAAATATGACCATGCAGGATAAAACGGCAAATGAATTATATCACGATATTCCTCAACTTATTTCCAATGGAGAATTGGATATTTCCGTACCCTTGATTATACAGTTAACATCATCTAAGTTTATACACTCTTTGGGCCCTATTCAGACTAAAACTGTAGATCTATTTATCAACAGTCAGTCAGTTCCGGAAACTATCACTTCAGTATCCTTAGATATTAACACACGTTTTGAGCCAAATTTCGAAGCTAAAAATGTAATAGGATTTATTAAAGGTAAGCGTTCAGACAGTCTTATCGTTTTAACCGCCCATTACGATCATCTTGGCAAAATTAATGATGTTATTTTTCCCGGAGCTAATGATAATGCAAGCGGTATCGCATTATTACTATCTATGGCAAAAGTTTACAAACAAAATACACCTGATTTTGACACAGTTTTTATTGCCTTTGCTGGAGAAGAAGCCGGATTAAAAGGATCTCAGTATTTTGTAGATCATTCGTTGTTTGATTTAAATAAAATAAAATTCCTTCTTAATTTTGATATAGTTGGTACTGGAGAAGAAGGAATACAAGTTGTTAACGGAAAGGAATTTTATAAACAATTTAATAAACTTGAAAATATAAGTTATATGTATAATTATTTAAAGCAGGTCAAAATTAGAGGAAGCGCATGTAATAGCGACCATTGTCCTTTTTATGAAAAAGGGGTTCCTTCTTTTTATATTTATACTTTAGGCGGTAAAAGTGGATATCATGATATATACGATACAGAAGTATCTTTGTATGCTTTTGACAAATTGATAGCTTTATTAACAAAATTTATAAATGCTCTGTAAAAAAATATGGTATATAAAAAAGGCAGATATGTAATAGATATCTGCCTTTTTTGTTTATAATAATTTTTACAGCCTTACTCAAACCCTATAGCTGTTTCTAGTGCAAGTATCATCATACTATCAAAAGACGTCTGTCTTGCTTCTGCCGATATATTTTCTTGGGTAATAAAGGAATCTGAAATAGTTAATAAACAAGCTGCATTTTTACCTAAAACTTGTGCATTATGAAATAAAGCAAAACTCTCCATTTCAACACAGGCGCATTCATGCTCTTGAACTAATTTTTTATAATCTGTCCCTCCTTCTACATAAAAGACATCACTGGAATGTATGCATCCCTTATGAATTTCAATTTTCAATTCAGCTGCTTTGTCTGAAATATATGAATTTAATTTTTCTGAAGGATATGTTTTATCTTTATCGTACCCTGATTGAACTTTGGCATATGTTGATTCACTATAAGCACAACTACCTAAGACAATGTCATATATCTTGATATTTTCTACGTAAGAACCTGCAGAACCAATACGAATAATCGTATCTACACCATATTTAGAGTACAATTCGTAAGAATATATACCAATACTTGGCATTCCCATTCCGGAACCCATTATGGATACTTTTTTCCCTTTATACGTTCCTGTGTATCCAAACATATTTCTTACTGAATTAAATTGCTTTGCATTTTCCAGATATTTGTCCGCAATATATTTTGCTCGTAAAGGATCTCCGGGCATCAATACTGTTTTTGCAATTTCTCCTAATTCTGCTTGAATGTGTGCAGTAGCCATATTATTTAATTTTAATTATTTATTATGCGAAATTAAAGATAGTATTCTTATCCTTATTATGTATATGTTTTTTATAAGTCTATAATTTATATACTGAAAAAATATTTACTTAGAATTCTTTAGCTATTTCATCAATGGATTCTAAAATTATATCACACCCTTTTTTTATTTCTTCCGACGTAATGGTTAAAGGAGGAGAAATTCTTAAAAATTCATTCCTATAGAATTGCCAAAACACAATTAATCCTTTTTTCATACATCTTTCAGCTACTTTCAAGCTAAAATCAGGCGATCGTAGTTGGACCGCTAACATTAGTCCTCTTCCATTAATAGATATAATTTCATTATGGATTAAATGATCTCTATACAATTTTTCTTTGTAATGTACCTGTTCCATCAAATCGGTTGTGAGTAGTTCCTCCATAACCGCACAAGCAGCAGCTGCCGGTATTGGGTTTCCTCCAAAGGTAGTGACATGTCCTAATTTGGGATGATCCGCCAACGTATCCATCATTTCAGCCGAAGCCATAAATGCTCCAATAGGAACTCCTCCAGCCATGCCTTTACCCATTGCCAATATATCGGGAACTATATCATACCATTGAAAAGCAAACAATTTACCAGTTCTTCCAAAACCTGGTTGAATTTCGTCTAAAATCAATAAAGCTCCAACTTCTTCACACCTATCTTTTAATTTTTTTAAGTAATTATTTTCAGGAGTAATAAAACCTGCTGCTCCTTGAATAGTTTCTACTACTACGCCAGCAGTTTTCTCAGTGATTTGACATAAATCTTCTTCTTTATTAAAATTTATAAATTTAATTTGAGGTAATAAGGGCTCAAATGGTTTTTTATTCGTATCCCTGCCTGCTAAACTTAGAGAACCTTGAGAGTTTCCATGATAAGCATCTACAAAGGATATGATCTCCTGTCTACCTGTATATCTTTTTGCTAATTTCATAGAAGCTTCTATAGCTTCAGTACCTGAATTTACCAGATAAGTCGTATGTAGAGGATACGGAACATTTTCCGATAACATCTTACATATTTGTACCGGCTTTTCTAGGGCATATTCCCCATATACCATAACATGAAGATACTTATCCGCTTGATCTTTTATTGCCTGTATCACCTTTGGATGCGAGTGTCCCAAAGTATTTGCAGAAACTCCGGCGACAAAATCCAAATAAGCTCTACCATCTTTCCCATATATATAATTACCAACTGCCTTATCCACCTCAAAACCTGAAGCATAAAGAGTTGTTTTTGCCTGATAGTTAAAAAAATCTTCTTTTAATTTACCCATTGCTTATTGACTTTTGCATGCAAAAGTACGGAATATATTGCAGCATAAGTAAAGTGAATTTCTAATTAAATTTTCTAAACGTTTCACATTTATTACCTTGAAGTATATGAAGGATAAAAATTTAAAGTAATTTTAAATATCTCTGTGCATATTCTTATTTTTATCTAAATTAAATTCAATTATCAATAAGCATTTATACTTAGAAATAAAATATGATTACGAATTATAATTACCGTTAAAAGCTTTTTATTCTTCGTAAATATTATGTTGTCCACCCTTTTAATAAATTAGTTTTTATTATTTTTGTAAAGAATTTATTGATATTATGAACTATGATATAAAAGTGGGTATTGATGCATTCTCTTTTGATATCCCAAAAATATATTTACCAATAAAAGATTTAGCTATTGCTAGGGATATAGAGCCGGCCAAACTCGAGAAGGGATTAGGATTATTAAAAATGTCTCTTCCGGATGTGCATCAAGACGTTATAGTTTTTGCAGCAAATGCGCTAAGAAAGCTATTGAAACAAGAAAAATTGCAACCGGAAGAAATTAGTCGTATTTATGTAGGAACAGAAAGCGGTATAGATTCCTCCAAGCCCATTGGATCTTTTTTAATATCATTAATGGAAGATATTTATGGTAATGGTTCTTTTGAGCATTGTGATGCAGTCGACCTTACTTTTGCCTGCATTGGCGGTGTGGATGCCTTTCATAATTCATTAGACTATATTCGATTAAATCCTGACAAAAAAGCAATTGTCATTTGCACTGATTATGCAAAATATGATCTTAATTCTACTGGTGAATATACTCAAGGAGCAGGTGCTGTAGCTTTATTATTATCTGCAAATCCAAGAATAATTTCATTTGGCAATCAAGTAGGAATTAGCACTAAGGGGGTTTTTGATTTTTTCAAACCCAAAAGAATCATATCTAAAAAAGAAGTAACCCAAAATGATACTAATTCAGAATGGTTTGGAATACAAGAGGAAGAAATCAACCTTTTCAAAGAGCAACCCATATTTGATGGTCAATATTCCAATATGTGCTATCAGAGTAGGCTAAAAGGTGCATATTTCCATCTGAAAAAATTATTAGGCATAGATATTACTCTTTATAATCAGTGGAAAAGTATTATTGTACATTCACCTTATTCCTTTCAAGGAAGAAGAATGTTCTCAGAAATATATGCTTTAGATTCTAAACTAAAAGAATCTTTACCTACCCAGGAAAAGGAATATGCTGATCGTATTAAAGAAATAGGGAAAACTGTAGAATACAAAACATTTGCAAATGAGAAATTTGGTCCTGCTGAAATAGCTTCTTCTAATATAGGAAACATGTACACTGGATCGATTTTTATGGGCTTATTATCCACTTTATATTATCATTTTAAAAATAACTCAGAGATAACTGGAGAAAAATTTGGTTTCTTAGCTTATGGAAGCGGTTCTAAATCTAAAACTTTTGAAGGCCTTGTCGAAAAAGATTGGAAAATTCAAACTGAAAAGCTAGGTTTATTTGAATATTTAGCTTCTACTCATTCCATTAATATGGAAACCTATCATTCTTTGTATAAGAAAGAATTGAAAAAATCTATACTCCCTCCTAAAAATGAATATATTTTAGACAGAATTGAAAATGATAATCCTGAGTTACTGGGAGCGAGATATTACAAATTTATAAATTAAAAGAAATTCAAATAATTTTATATAAAAAAAGCCTGAGATAATTCTCAGGCTTTTAACTTGTATATTTATTTTTATTTAAAAAAACCTAAAACATTTTCAGTTATATATTTGAGTTGATCATCTTCTAATTCCGTATGCATAGGTAAAGAAATCACCTCATTAATTAGTCTATCAGTATTAGAAAAATCCTCATCTTTATATTTACCTGTGTCATAAGCTTTTTGTTTTCTTAAAGGAACCGGATAATAAATCATGGCTGGGATTTCTCGCTCTGAAAGATATTGTTGTAAAGCATTTCTATCAGAATTTATTACCTTCAACGTATATTGATGAAATACATGAGTGGAATATTTTTCCATTCTTAAAGGAATAATTAAATTAGGGTGATTGGAAAAAGCTTTATCATAAAAATCAGCGGCCCTTCTTCTTTTTTCATTATACGAATCTAATAAGGGTAATTTCGCATCCAATACGACTGCTTGTAAGCTGTCTAAGCGTGAATTTACCCCTACTTCATCATGGTAATATCTTTTATACATCCCATGGTTTACAATTCCTCTTATTCTATAAGCTAACTCATCATTTTCAGTAAATATGGCTCCCCCATCTCCATAACAACCTAAATTTTTTGAAGGAAAAAAGGAAGTTGTACCTATTGTACCTATTGTACCGGATTTCTTACGAGTTCCATCTTTAAAAATATACTCAGAACCTATGGCCTGAGCATTATCCTCTATGACATATAAATTATGCTCTTTAGCAATATTCATAATCTCTTCCATATTTGCACATTGTCCAAACAAATGTACGGGAATAATAGCCTTAGTTTTTGGTGTAATAGCTTTTCTTATGGCTTCTGGACTTATCGTAAACGTTTCATAGTCTACATCTACTAATACGGAATTCAATTTTAGTAAACTAATTACTTCTACAGTAGCTGCAAAAGTAAAATCAGTTGTAATTACCTCATCACCGGGTTTTAAATCCAAAGCCATTAGTGCTATCTGAAGGGCTTCTGTACCGTTAGCACATGGAATAACATGCTTAACATCCAAATATTTTTCTAAATTTTGAGAAAATGCTTTTACTTGGGGACCGTTTATAAAAGCTGCCGTATTTAATACCTCTTCAAATCCTTTATCTATAGCCGGTTTTATATGCTTATACTGGTTGATTAAATCTACCATTTGTATTTTCTTCATAAGTAAATAATTTTAAGCACAAATTTAATAAATCAAATTGTAACCTAACTTTTATAAAAAGAAAAACTCTTATTTAAATTAAATAAGAGTTCATTACTTTCAAAATGGTGCTTTTTTAATAAATTATTTTATTTATTTTTCTGTTGCTGCATTTGATTTTTCAATTGTTCTATTTGTTCCGGTGATAATTGTTCCATACCTGCTTGATCTTTTAATTCTTTTGGCATAGGTTTAAAGTCAACTAATTCAACCTCAAAAATCAAAGCCATATTTGGCCCTGCCGGCCCGTTATCTCCATAGGCTAAATCTGATGGTACATATAAAGTGTATTTTGCTCCTTTAGACATCAATTTAACGCCTTCTCTCCATCCAGGTACTACTCTTGATAATGGTATATCTGCTGGTTTACCGTCAGTTTGTTTTTTAGAATCTTCAATAACAGAGCCATCTATACCTTTTAATATATAGTTTACAGATACTATATCTTCATCAGAAGGTTTATCTCCTTTTCCTTCTTTTTCTACTTTATATTGTAAACCTGAAGCAGTTGTTTTAACCCCGTCTTTCTTTTTATTTTCTTCTAAGAATTTTTTACTTTCTTCGGAATTTCTTTTAGATACTTTTTCAAGATGTTTAGGAATATAATCTTTCATAAAAAACTGTATAGAATCTTCTGAAAATAATAATTCTTTATTCCCAAATTTATCTTCCATAGCTTGCTTTATAATATTCACATTTAAATCTTTATCGAATCCTTGAATTTTAAAGTTATGAGCTAAATCCAAGCCAATTGCATATGCAGCTTTTTCATCATCTGAATTTAATTTCGTAACTTTTTGTTCTTCCTTATTACATGCAACAAGGCTAAGACCAACTAATGTCAATAAAAATGTTTTTTTTATCATTTTGTTAAATAGTTATTATAAAATTATTTTCTAATTTGAATTATCTTCTTTCGTAGTTTCAGGTTGTTTGTTAAAATCAACTAACTCTATATCAAATATCAATACTGAGTTTGGGCCTATCTCTATACCTGCTCCATTTTGTCCATAAGCAAGTTCAGAAGGTATATAAAATCTGTATTTTGAACCTTTAGTCATTAATGCAACTCCTTCAGTCCATCCTTTAATTACTCTATTTAGCTGAAATTCTATAGGTTGTCCAGAATTATTTTGGTCTGTTGAGTCAAATATTTTTCCGTCTAATAGTTTTCCTGTATATTTAACTTTTACCATATCTTCAGGCTTTGGTTTTTCAACGGACTTACCTTTTGATAAAATTTCATATTGTAATCCTGAAGCAGTGGTAATTACACCTTTTTTCTTTTTATTTTTTTCTAAAAATGCTAATCCTTCTGTTTTATTTACTTCGCCTTGTTCTTGTCTTTTCTTTTCGAACTCAAGTCTTTTCTTAGCAAAATATTTTTGCATAAAGGAATTTAAAGAATCCATTGGCATTAAAGAAGGCTTACCGGCTATTTCATCTTTCATTGCCTTAGTGAATACGTCTATATCTACATCATTTAACATATCCTGTTGCTTTAAACTCTGAGCAATATTTATTGCAATAGAATACGAAAATTTATCTTTATCTGTTTTAAGTTCTATTTTGTCCTGTGCAGAGAGTGACCATGAGGATGCTATAAATAAAACTGCAATGAGGGTGTTTTTTTTCATTCGTTTATTTTTAATATTATATAATACTTAACAATCTAATTTTTATACTGAAAATGATTGTAATTTATTCCTTTTTTCCAATATAATAAGAACAATGCAAATATCCGATATTTTATCGAAACACGAATATAAATTTTAGTTAATATTATACAATAAAGGAATTAATTTTATTTCAGTAATAATGAATTTATAAGTTATTATTTTTCAACATATTTTTTTAGAAATTTTTTCCAATATGCGAGATAAATGTATAAAATTTGATCTTGATATAAGTACTTTTAAAATAAAATAAATCTAAAATTAATTGTACAATTTTTATTTTTATTAATTAGGTCATTCTTAAGTTAAAATTTATTTATTCTAATGCTTATTTCATGACTTTCTAAAAAAATTCTTATCAATTTTAAGTATCGAAATCTAAACGGAAATCATTTTTTAATCTCTCCAATAACGGATTAATTTTAACCATTTTATTATATTTATCTTTATCTGTCAAAAGTATAGTTCTTTGAGTTTCTTTAATTTTGTATTTAAAATTTATAGAATAATTATTAACTTCTTTTTTCAGCTTCTGAAATATATCTTCTCTCAAATTTTCAAATTCATCATAAGCCGAATTGGAAGGGAATTCAAAGAAAACTATATGGTCAGGTTTTACGGTACATTGGGTTGTATTTAATATACTATAAACGACTGGTTGATTTTTTAATGTTTCCAAATATTTATTCCAAAAAATCTTAACTTGATCTATAGTAAAATCGTCCTTATCTTTTTCAGAAGAATCTAAACTACTCACCTCATCTTCTTTCTGCAAAGCTGAATGCAAAGAACCTTTTATGGAAAGAAAAGATGTATTCTTAGTAGGATTTCCTAATGGTGTATTACTTTTAACATTTTGTTTTACAGGAATAGTTTTAACAACCGGTTCTTTCGTTTTTTCTAAAACTTTTTGGGGACTAGCATCTACTAAAGGTTTTTCCGGTAATTTAATTTCTTGCTTAGCTAAAACAAAATTAGGGGGTGGTATTATTCTAAATTTTTTTTTTTAACATTACCTCCTCCTGCAGTTAACGAAGCTAATTGCATGAGAGCTATCTCTATGGAGAGTTTGGGGCTTTTACTATTTCTAAAGTTTATATCTGCTTGATGGCATATTTCAATCGCATCTATTAAAAATTTCGGAGTACACTTTTGCGCCTGTTGAAAGTATTTTTGTTTTGTATTTTCGCCCACCTCTAATAATGCAATAGTTTGTGGGTTTTGTGCTACCATTAAATCTCTGAAATGACTTCCCAAACCTGAAATAAATATTTGTGGGTCGAAACCTTTTTTTATGATACCATTGAATGACAGTAATAAACCCGGAATATCATTTGTTAAGGATAAGTCTGTAATTTTAAAATAATATTCGTAGTCGAGAATACTAAGATTTTCTGTAACCGCTGCGACAGTTAAATTTTTTTGTGTAAATGTGACCAGCCTGTCAAACATGGAAAGGGCATCTCGTAAACCTCCATCGGCTTTTTGAGCGATGATATAAATCGCATCGTCTTCGTATTGAATACCTTCTTGTTCTGCTATTTTTTTTAAATGATTTTTTATATCATCAGTTTCTATTCTTTTGAAATCATAAATTTGACATCTGGAAAGAATAGTTGGAATAATTTTTTGCTTCTCAGTAGTAGCCAAAATAAAAATAGCATGTGCGGGAGGTTCTTCCAAGGTTTTTAGAAAAGCATTGAAAGCAGCGTTAGACAACATATGCACTTCATCTATAATATAGACTTTGTATTTCCCTACTTGAGGAGCATAGCGTACCTGCTCTATCAAATTACGTATATCATCAACAGAATTATTAGAGGCTGCGTCCAATTCAAAGATATTGAAAGCAAAATCATTCTCATCGGTTTCTCCGTATTTTTCATTAATTTTCCTTGCTAAAATACGCGCACAAGTAGTTTTACCCACACCTCTGGGCCCACAAAAAAGTAATGCCTGAGCTAACTGATTGTTAGTTATGGCATGTTCCAACGTATTTGTTATGTGACTTTGCCCAACAACCGCATCAAATTCTAAAGGTCTATATTTTCGAGCTGAAACTACAAAGTTTTCCATGAGTTTACAAAGTTACTTATTTTTTCTTCTTCTCCTCGTTAATTTCTTATGTAATCTTTGAACATTCTACACACAATCCGTGAACAATTATATCCAATTTTTCAGCAATAAATCCTGAGGGTATATTTACATAAGGAGTTTTTACCGAATGCATACAAAATATTTTTTTACAATTCTTACAGCAAAAATGTATATGACTATCAGCATGATGCTCTTCTGAACAATCATCCGTACATAAGGCATATACTGTAATGTTCCCTTCATTGATGCTATGCAATAATCCTTTTTTTTCAAAAGTTTTTAAGGTTCTGAACAAGGTGGTCCGATCCGAATAATCAAAATCCGACTCTAAATCCGATAAAGATATAGCTGTATTTTGTTTGAGAAAATATTCTAAAACTAACAAACGCATCGCTGTCGGGTTGATATCTTTGTTCCGTAATATATTTTCTAACTCTTGATTCATATTACATTCTTTCCGGGGCCCCTATGCCCAACAATTGCAACCCATCTTTAATCACATTCCCTGTCCATTGCGTTATAGCTAATCGTATTTGTTGCTCTTCCTCTATATCTGCATCCAAAATGCGATTATTTTGATAAAAAGAATTATATTCTTTTGAAACCTCATATATATAGTTTGCTATTAAAGCCGGATTTAAGTCTTTAGCAGATTTTTCAATTATATCTTCATAGGTAGATAATAAAATAATTAATTTTAGCTCTGCTTCATTTAAATTTTTATGCTTAATTTCAATAGGTTCATGTGAAGCTTTTCTTAATACGGAACAGGTTCTGGCATAGGTGTATTGAATAAAAGGACCTGTATTTCCATTAAATTCAATACTTTCATTCGGATCAAATAAAATTCGTTTCTTGGGATCGACTTTTAGTATAAAATATTTCAAAGCTCCTAACCCTATAAGTTCATTTACCTGTTGTTTTTCAATCTCTGTATAACCCTCTAGTTTTCCTAATTCCGTTGTTTTCTTCACCGCTTCCTGATGCATCTCTTCCATCAGTTCATCGGCATCTACCACCGTACCTTCTCTAGATTTCATCTTACCACTAGGTAGATCTACCATTCCGTAGGAAAGATGGTATAATTTATCAGCCCAACTATATCCTAATTTTTTCAAGATAAGAAATAATACCTGAAAGTGGTAATCTTGTTCATTCCCTACTGTATATATTAGTTCATTGAGGCTATATTTGTTAAATCTTTCTACTGCTGTACCTAAATCTTGTGTTATATATACAGATGTACCATCTCCGCGTAATAGCAATTTTTGGTCTAACCCTTCATCTGTTAAATCAGCCCATACAGATCCGTCCTCTTTCTTAAATAATACTCCTTTTTTTAATCCTTCTTCGATGACATCTTTTCCAAGTAAATAGGTGTTACTTTCATATTGTACCAAATCGAAATCTACGCCCAATCTTTGATAAGTTTTATTGAAACCGGCGTATACCCAACTATTCATTTTTTCCCACAATGTTCTAATCTCTGGGTCTCCTGCTTCCCATTTCTTTAGCATTTCTTGAGCTTCCAAGAGTATAGTAGCTTTCTTTTTAGCTTCCTCTGCATCTACACCGGTAGATACTAAATGGGTTATTTCTTGTTTATATTTTTGATCGAATATTACGTAATATTTCCCAACAAGATGATCTCCTTTAATTCCTGTTGATTCGGGAGTTTCACCATTACCGTATTTTTCCCAGGCAAGCATGGATTTACAGATGTGAATTCCTCTGTCGTTTATGATTTGCCCTTTTATTACTTCATTCCCTGCAGCTTTAAGAATATTGCTGATTGAAAATCCAAGCAAATTGTTCCTAATATGGCCTAAATGAATTGGCTTATTGGTATTGGGAGAAGAATACTCTACCATTATTTTTTTTGGATTCTTTTCTGTAAGCGTAAAATCTTCTGTCTTAAACTTTTCTTTTAATAATCGAGTAAATATGGTAGGATTTAGTGTTAGGTTGAGAAATCCTTTAACTACATTAAAAGATACAAAATCTTCTTCATCTGTTAAATACGTTCCAATTTTGTTAGCTACTTCCTCCGGTTTTTGTTTCACTAACTTAACCAAAGGAAAAACTACCAAGGTATAATCTCCTTCAAATTCTTCTTTAGTTATTTGTATTTCAACATCTTCAACTTGTATTTGAAACAGACTCTCAATTGCTTTTATGCATTGTTCTTTTATATAAGATTTTAGGTTCATTATTTTAAATTAGCATTGAATTCACAAATTTAGGGATTTCCCTTAAAAATGTAACTTTTTATCAGACAACAATTAAAAATGAATTCGTAAGCCTCTATTTGATTATACTAACAAAGTATGGATAAAAGCATTCTTACAGCAACTTTTTGATTGTTCTCGATAAAAAATTATAGTAAACTAAATGTTGGCTGCAATTACAGGATTGCCTGCTCCCATGCTTTTTTGCATTTTTTCCATCGCTGTTATTAAATCTCCGATCATGTGTCCTTCTTTAAAACCGCAATCTTGTGGTACTACTATTCGTTGTACTCCCTTTTGATTAGGCATACCTCCACTTAGTATGCCCCATGTGCCACCAATAGTTAAAGCGCCTGCTCCTATCGTTCCTATGCTTCCTCCTATTCTACTTCCGATAGGGCCCAGAACAGAACCTCCAATACCTCCTAATACAGGTAATGATGGAGATAACAATACGGCACCGGGCAAAACTATTTCTCTATTATCTTGTACTGCATTTAATGGATCTTTTGTTCCTATATAGGCTTGTATATGATTGGTATTTTTTTCCATTTGATTTCTTTCATAGGTTTTATCGTGAACTGCTGCCGCATTGTAGGTATAGGTAGAATATCCGGTTCTTGATCCCGCTGCCGTAGCCAAGCCTCCTCCTAAGGAATGCCCGGTAATACTCACTTCCCCCGTTATAATCCCTTCATTTTTAGCTTCTTTTATTTTATCAGCCAATTTCACGGAGGCATCGTATTGATCGGAACTGATACCCAAGGCCTGCACCACATCTTCTTTTATATCATTGATTCCTGCCCCAACGTCTGTTCCCCGATAAGCCACTACCACATTGCCGTTTTTATCTTCAAATAGGGTTGCATAAAATCCATTATCTTCGTCTTGATTCAAAAAATACTTCCAATCCTTACCCAAAATTTCCTTCGCTCGTTCTGCGCTTACCGGCTTGTAACCATCTATTTCTTGGTTATTTTCCGGATGGTCGTAATCTATATTTTCATATACTTCTCGCGCTAATCGGGCATGGGTTAGCGCTTTGTCCATATCGGGAAGTATTATTTGTATCAGCCCTCCCATTTTACAACTGAGCTGGGCTTTTGCTAATAAGGCTTGTTGCCCTTTTATGTACACTTTTGGATGAACTACCGTCCAATGAGAAGAAGTACACAAGGTGCTACACAAACTCGGCAATACCCTACTGGACTGACTACCTAATAAGCCCCCCGCAAACCTTCCGGCTAAAAACCCTACAAATCCTCCTACCGGACCGCCCAAAGCTCCCACGAGTGCACCTACCATTCCTCCCAACGATGCTGCTCCGCCTGTCATCTTTTCACAATTAAAGTTACCTTTAAACCGGTCGTTTTCCGTGGCTTTTAATTTCCCGTTCATATAGGCCTTGTTTTGGGAAACTACATGAATCCGGCTATTTTCCTTTCCTTCACTACAGCTTACTAAAGCTCCATCCGGTACATACGATTGACTCATATTTCTAATTTTTTAACGGTTGACCGGTTATTGTTTTTCCTGCTGCTAATGAATCTTTTA
>NZ_CAMLFD010000004.1:0-148573 GCF_946479295.1 uncultured Apibacter sp. | reverse complement strand
GAAGAATTTATGCAGAAGCGTGACTATATTATTACGGTGCTAGGTATTACAACCCCAGAGAGAGTATCTTCTTATCAACTGACCCATTAAGCGGTTACAATCCGGTGATGGAGACCGAACACTACATAGACGGTCAACATAACGGAGGAGTCTATAACTCGTTTAACTTAAATACTTATGGATATTGTTATCAAAACCCTATAACAATGGTAGATCCAAATGGGAAGCAAGCGCATTTTATGCATGGAACTGGTGATTGGGATGCGAAAACCTATTTTAACGGAAGTTTTGAAAATAAATTTAAAGCAAGGTTTGGTACGTTTGATTCATGGGGATGGTCAGGAAGTTTGTACAGTAGAGATAATGCATTTTGGAACGGAAAAGAAGGAAGGATTAGTGCGGGGCATAGAATAGCAAAAAATGTTATAAAATCCATCAAGAGTAATATTTCAGGAGGGAAATATAGAGGGAAAGGTATTGCCATTGGAGGTCATAGTCATGGAGCTAACGTAGCCAGAGTTGTAGCAAAAGATGTATATAAAGACCTATCTTTAATGGTAAGCAAAGGAGAATTAGATGAGATACCTGCTATAAACTTAGTGATGGTTAACGTTCCAACCATAGTTAATGAGCCGGCATATAGTTTTACCCCCATGGAACAGCTTCATATTAATTCCATTCAAGTAGATTCGAGAGCCGATCTTGTAGGTGGAGCAGGTCAGGGAATTACAGGTTCAGGTGCTTTGACAAATGAATTTTATCAAGATGCAAATTCACGTATAGAATATAAAGATCAGTTAAAAATAGATATGTTTGGTTGTGGAATGTCTAATCATTGTGGACATGCAGACGCAAATGTAAACGTTTGGTATCCTAAGGTAGAGAAAGACTTGAAATAACAAAGAATTATATTATGAAAGTAAAGAAATCAGTAATTATATTTTTGTTAGTTTTTATATTCTGTACATCATTTATTATATGGTTTTGGCCGGTTAGAAATGATCATTATACAGAAATAGCTTATCAGGAATTACCCTCAGATGTAAGAAATAAGTTCAAGGAAGTATATAATTATAAAGAGCCTCCTAAAATATCATCTAAAGGAGATACTTTATGGTATTCTCCGCCTTTTGTAGAATGCTATAATATGAATAAAGATTGTCCTTGTAAAATAGAGTCTAAAGGAGGAATTATAAGAGATGCATTTTTTGTATTTACCTCTTGTGCTAAAACAAAAAAGATGTCTTGGGGAATATTACAAAGAGTATTTATTATAAAAAATGATTCTATTTACTATCCATGGAGTACTAATTCTGGCACTAGAACGGGAGAGGCTAGAGCCTTTCATGTAAAAATTGATACACTAAAATTTAGAGTAGAAAAAATGTAAATATATCTTCTATTTAAATTACTAAAACAAAAAAAAACCGCTCATCGAGCGGGTTTTTTCTTTTAAGATTAATTCCTATCATTATTTGCAGTTAAAAAATAGAATAAATAACAAAACCTATTTTTTATTTCAATTGAAATAAAAAGTATATCTTTGTAATTAGATAAAGCTGATTGACATATGGGGGTTTTTATAATTAAACAGTAGAGAGTAAAAGGAAAATCTCGGGCGAGGAAGAATTTATGCAGAAGCGTGACTATACTATTACGGTGCTAGGTATTACAATTCTAGAGAGAGTGTATGGTTAAGTGCCGATCCATTAAGCGGTTACAACCCGGTGATGGAGACCGAACACTACATAGACGGTCAACATAACGGTGGAGTCTATAACTCGTTTAACTTAAATACGTATGGATACTCTTATCAAAACCCAGTTCTTTATGTAGATCCTAATGGGAAACAGGCGTATTTTCAAGGAATGTTCAATCAATCGGCTATTCAAGCAGCCGCATGGAATCAACAACATCCACAAAAAACGATCACATCGGACGTGTTAAAAGATGCTGCAAGAGGAGTTCAAAAAGATATATCTAATATAGCATCTAAATTACCAACAGCAGCTCTCCGTATTGGAGCAAAAATAGCACAAGATGTAGGAGATGGGGCGTCTTTTGTAGGTTATGGATTTACTATGACAGGAGTTGGGGCAGAAGTAGGAATTCCTTTATCAAATACAGGAAATACGATATCTTCAGTTGATAGTTATATGGAGATGGGAGCAGATTTATTGGAGGGAAAATTTAATGATGCAGGAACAATAGCTATTAAGACGGTAGCAATAGAAGTAGGTCAAGGTATTATCAATAAACAGATAGATAAGATACCGGGAGCGGGTAAGTTAACCAAAGAGATACTAAGGCAGAATGTAGATGTAAAAGTAAAAGGAACGGAGCGGCTGTATAATTATATTCAGGATAAAAAAACAGGGAAAAGTAAGGAAACTAATAAAGTTAGTGCAGAAAAAAATTAGAAAAAAATGGAAAATTTTTACGAGGTTTATAAAGCATATATCTATGGTATAGGTTTTATGATGGTAGGGTTTGGAGTTTTAAAATATATGAAGATAGAAAAAAATAAAGAAACAGAAGAAGAGAAAAAGAATAAAGATTCAATTAATAAAACAACAGATATAAAATTATATATTGGTGGCTATGGAGGAATAATATTAGGTATAATCTGTATTTTAAAAGAGCTTCTTAGCTAATGGAGATATTAGGAAATGGAGGAATAATATTAGGTGTTATGTGTTTGATAATAGGAGTATTAGATTTGACAGCAGTACGTAGAATAATCTTATCAAACTATAAGAAGTATAAAGAATCAGATCCTAATCATACTATTATAGAAAAAGAAGATGCTTTAAAGAGAATAGGTACTTATATTAATATAAGTGGTATAGTTTTTATCATCATAGGGATATACATATTATATCAACTAATATAATAAACAAATAAAAAAGCCCGAGTAATCGGGCTTTTTTTATTATTCAATAATCTCCTCGTCAATGCAAATCATTTGGATGAGATCAATAGTATTGAAAATGTCCCAGGTTGTGTGTTCTGTAAGTTGGGGTTGCTCTAAGGAAAGGACAAGAGAGGATTTACAGATGTTACAGAGAGATTGAAGGGTAAAGAGATAATTTTGTTTGTCTTTAAAAGTTAAGGACAATGGAGAATTCATTACTAGTTTCGACTTTTTTGTTTAGGGTTGTCATGATAAAAAAGATTAAGGGTTAAAAAATAGGCAGGTCGCTGACAACCCATTCTACGAAGTAGAAAAGTCTCGGGACTTTCACCCGTACGCCTGCCGTTATTATAAGTTGAAAACTTTGTCTTTATTGTATTCATAAAATGGATTGTCAGGAGCAAAGTTAGGTAAAAAAATAAAACCTTCTTTATTTAAAGAAGGTTTTTTTATTTTAGAAGTAAAATCTAATTAAGAATTAGCATACCTTTTTTTATTGTTAATTTCATGAATTAAAGCATCAAGAGTAAAGAATATCCTTTCCTTGTCATTAGGATCTAAATTATCAATTTCTTTGAATCTGTTTAAAATTTCGGGTTCTTTTAAAATGTTGTCTTCTTCCATTTCCCCTAAAAGATAGTCAACAGTAGAATTAAGTAAATTAGCCAGTTTTTAGCAGCATCAATAGAGGGCGTCATTTCATTTCTTATATGTTACGTTAAAAACTCTAAAACTAACTAATTTCCATTTTATCCTTTAA
Organism: uncultured Apibacter sp.; assembly: GCF_946479295.1. Lineage (NCBI taxonomy): Bacteria > Pseudomonadati > Bacteroidota > Flavobacteriia > Flavobacteriales > Weeksellaceae > Apibacter > uncultured Apibacter sp. The sequence goes on along the minus strand of NZ_CAMLFD010000004.1, from coordinate 144,899 downwards.
AGCTTGAATTTCATCACGAATTTTAGCAGCTGTTAAGAAATCCAAATTTTTAGCAGCTTTTTCCATTTCTTTTTGTTTTTTAGATATAATTTTTTCTAAATCTTCAGATTTGTAATGAACTTCATCCTCTGCAACTTTTTTGATTTCATGTTTCGGAGTATAAGATTTTACTTCTGTTTCAAGATTATTAATAGAAATATTCGTAATCTTTTTCTTCAAAGGTTGAGGCGAAATGTGATGTTCTATATTGTATTGATTCTGTATCTCTCTTCTACGAGCTGTTTCATCAATAGTTTTTTTCATACTGTCCGTCATCTTATCAGCATACATGATTACTTTACCGTGAATATTACGAGCGGCTCTTCCTGCAGTTTGAGTTAAAGAGCGGTGAGAACGTAAAAAACCTTCTTTGTCCGCATCTAATACAGCTACTAAGGAAACTTCCGGTAAATCCAATCCTTCACGTAATAAATTAACGCCTACCAAAACATCGAATTTTCCAATCCGTAAATCTTGCATAATTTCAACCCTTTCCAAAGTATCAATATCTGAATGAATAAATCGGGTTCTTATTCCGAATTTAGTAAGATATTTTGTTAATTCTTCTGCCATTCTTTTAGTAAGAGTAGTTACTAATACACGTTCATCTTCTTCAATTCTTTTTTGAATTTCAGCCATAAGATCATCAATCTGGTTCAAAGAAGGTCTAACTTCAATTTCAGGATCCAATAAACCGGTTGGACGGATAATCTGTTCAATGTAAATACCTTCACTTTTTTGCAATTCATAATCAGCAGGAGTGGCACTTACATAAATTACTTGATTTTGCATCATTTCAAATTCTTCAAATTTAAGAGGGCGATTATCTAAAGCTGCAGGAAGTCTGAATCCGTGTTCAACTAAAGTTTCTTTTCGACTTCTGTCTCCTCCGTACATAGCATGAACCTGAGGTAAAGTAACATGGCTTTCATCAATAACCATTAGATAATCTTCAGGAAAATAATCAAGTAAACAAAAGGGTCGAGTACCGGGAAGACGTCCGTCAAGGTAACGTGAATAATTTTCAATTCCCGAACAATAACCTAATTCCTTAATCATCTCGAGATCGAATTCCGTTCTTTCTTTTAAACGATGAGCTTCCAAATTTTTACCCATTTCATTATAATAATCGACTTGTTTTCCTAAATCAATTTGAATATTACGAATCGCATTATTTAATGTCTCCGGAGAGGTAACAAATAAATTAGCAGGATAAATATTAATACTTTCAATTGAATCTATTACGTTATTGGAAACATAATCCACATTCTCAATACGTTCAATTTCATTGCCAAAAAAATGAATACGAATTCCTGTATCCGAATAGGCTGGAAAAACATCAATGACATCACCTTTTACCCTAAAATTACCTCTTCCAAAATTTATTTCGGAACGTGAATATAATGCATTCACCAAGGATTGTAATAATTTGGTTTTAGAAATGGATTGTCCTATCTTTAAAGAAACCATACTACTTTTAAATTCTACTGGATTTCCAATACCGTATAAACAAGATACTGATGAAACAACCAACACGTCCCTTCTTCCCGAAAGTAATGAAGAAGTAGCACTTAAACGTAACTTTTCAAGATTTTCATTAATAGACAAATCTTTTTCAATATATGTATTAGTAGTAGGCATGAATGCTTCCGGTTGATAATAATCATAATAAGAAACAAAATATTCAATTGCATTATGAGGAAAGAATTCCTTAAACTCCATATACAGTTGGGCGGCCAATGTCTTATTATGTGCTAAAATAATGGTAGGTCGTTGAATTTTTTCAACTACATTGGCAATGGTAAAAGTTTTTCCGGAGCCGGTTACTCCTAAAAGTGTTTGATATTTTTCATTTTTTAAAATTCCTTCAGAAAGAGATTCTATTGCTTGAGGCTGATCACCTGTAGGCTTAAATTGAGAAACTACTTGAAATTTCATATTATATAATAAAAATGTAATTTAAAAAAATGTAAATAGACAATAAGTTTTTTATATTTAAAACTTACTTAAATACAATATGTGCAGAATTTATTTTACTTAAAATTTATATTTTTTAAGATTCTTTTATATATTACTTATGGAGTTTACAAAGCTATATACATTGAGAATAAAAAATTCTAAATGAAATAACGAAAACTAAAATATTAAAAAAAAGGTAAAATTTTACTAAAAATGGTAATAAAATTGTTTTATTTCCTTTTTACAAGCTCGTCTCGCAGCTTTGCAGCAGTTTCATAATCTTCATTATCAATTGCTTTAGATATCAAATCATTAATTTCATAATCTGTTAGATGAGAAAAAGCATCTTCAATATCATTATTACTTATCTGATTTTCAATAGAATGTAAAGTATTTTCAAAGGATGAATCATTATTTAAATTATCTTCCTTCATTTCCATATAGACTCCTGCTTCTTCCATTATTTTTTTAGTTGCATATATAGGTGCTTCAAAACGCACAGCTAAAGCAATGGCATCGGAAGTACGAGAATCAATTTCAATCTCTTCTTTTGTTTCAATATTTTGAAACAAAATGTTAGAGTAGAAAACACCTTCTTCTAATTTATAAATAAAAACAGCTTTTACAACAATATGAAAACTCTTTGCAAAGGTCGTAAATAAGTCGTGAGTAATAGGTCTAGGCGTAGTAATATCTTTCTCTAAAGCCAAAGCTATGGATTGAGCTTCAAAGCTTCCAATTATTACAGAAATTTTTCTTTTACCAAAATCTTCTTCTAAAATTAATGCATATGCTGTATGTTGAGTTTGGCTATATGAAATTCCTCTAACATGTAATCGTATTAAATCCATAAAACTTATATATTACTCAATAAAATATAGTATATATTAAAATAGCAGTGCAATTTACGAATTATTTTTAAAATTATTTTTAAATTTTTTATAATTATAATTAATTAAGCTCTTTTTATTTATAATAATTATAAAATTATTAAAAAATTCTTTTAAATTCTAATTTTATTGAAAATATCTACAACTCTAAGATGAATACAACTTCCAAAAAATTTTTTTGCCAACTTTGAAAATGTAGGTGTTAAGTCGGAAACATAAAATTCATAAGATGGGTCTTGAATTTGAGAATTCAATTTTTTGTTTTCAAGGTCCTGTTTTATATAGCTTGCAACAATTAATGGAGAATCAATAACCTGAATTTTATTTAAATAAAAATTTCTAACTTCATTAATGATTAAAGGATAGTGTGTACATCCTAATATTAACGAATCAATATTTTGTAACTTTTTATTTGTTAAATAAGTTTTTAAAACAATGGATGAAATTTCATGATTATTAAATCCTTCTTCGATAACAGGAACCAGTAAAGGAGCAGCTAATTCATAAACATTAATATGTTTATTTAACTTTTGGATACTTTTTTTATAAATATGTGAAGTGATGGTTGACTTAGTAGCTAAAACTCCCACATTTTGATTAAATGTAAAAGCTACTTTTTCTGCCACCGGAGAAATGACATCGTATACGGGAACATTTTTTTCGTTAGCTAATGCTTTAACTTCTTTTAAGGCATTGGCAGTTGCAGTATTGCAAGCAATAACTATGGCTTTACAATTATTTTCAAGTAAAAAATTAGTAATTTTCTCAGAATACTCAATTATAACTTCTTTTGACTTATCTCCATAAGGCAAATGCTTGGAATCTCCATAATAAATAAGGCTTTCATGAGGCAATAATCGTTTTATTTCCTTTGCAATAGTAAGTCCTCCCATTCCGGAGTCAAAAATACCGATAGATCGATCTTCTTTTTTCATTGATGCAAAAATAAGTGTTTATTAATAATTAATCAACGAAAAAAAATTGAGCGATAATACCATCTGTAAAAAATAGAGAATGGGGATGAATAGTTACAATATTTTTATTTACAAGCACTTTATTATCAGCTTCAAGAAATTTTAATTCTTTATAAAAATGTTTCATCAAATCAGATGAAAATTCTCTTTCCAGTTCTAATATATTAATTCCCCATATTGTGCGTAGTCCGAGCATGATTTTTTCATTAAAACGGTCTTTTTCATTGATAAATTCTTCATAAGAATTGAGACTATCATTCTCCAATGATTTTATATATTGTATATTATTTGAAATATTCCAACTCCTTTTATTGGTGCCGTTAAATGAATGAGCAGAAGGTCCAATGCCAAGGTAAGGTTTATTTTTCCAATAGGAACTATTATGTAGCGAAAAGAAGTTTTCTTTGCCAAAATTAGAAAATTCATATTGGATATAATTATGCTCTGTTAATTTTTTTCTAAGTATTTCAAATTGATATGATTGCCTTTCTTCATCGATAGGAGATATTATTTTTTTTCTAATTTGAGCTTCAAAGGCGGTTTTAGGTTCAACTGTTAATGCATAAGAAGATATATGCGGAATATCTAAAGAAATAGCCTTTTCAAGTGAATACATCCATCTTTCATTTGTTGTAGTTTGACCACCGTAAATTAAATCTATGGTGATATTATCAAACCCTAGGCTTTTAGCTAATTTTATGCAAGTAATACCATCTTTGGCACTATGGGTTCTGTTCATAAAGTCAATATCCTCATCTATAAAGGATTGTATCCCTATGCTTAGTCGGTTTATTGGAGTTTGTTCTTTAAGAAAAGTAAGGTATTCTTCATTTAAATCATCCGGGTTTGCTTCAAATGTTATTTCAGTAGTTTGAGAAATATCATAATGTTGACGTATGATAGTAAATAGATGACTAAGTTCTTTAAAAGTAAGTGTTGAAGGTGTTCCACCTCCAAAATATATAGATTCTAAAGGAGTACGAAGCTCATTTTTTCTTAATGTCAGCTCTTTACCAATTGCAGTAATCAATTGCGGCTTATATTTAAATTGTGTTGAAAAATGAAAATTACAATAATTACATTTTTTTACACAAAAAGGAATATGAATATAAAGTCCTGACATAGTTTAATCTTTACAAAAGTACTATAATTCAATTAAGTATTATACTATACAATCATTATTAAATTATTTATTATGATTTTATAAAAGGAATGTAGAATGAGAGAATTTAAGAAAAATTTATAAACTATATTAACCGATCTTAATTATAGACCTTCAGATAGTGGGTTAGTTGTATAAAAAAGAATTAATCTGACAGGCATAGTGTTATGAAATACAATGGTATTTGAAATTTATTAACCGGATAATATCAAACGATTTTATAAAAAAGCTCAAATTTAATTTTAAATTTGAGCTTTAGATATATTTTTAGTTTTATTGTAAAAAATCATCCAAAGCTTTTGCCATAGATGGACTTTCTTTAGTTGGAGCAAAGAAATTAACCATTAAACCGGCTTCTTCCGCAGCTTGTTTGGTTGAATGGCCAAAAATGCCGATACTTATAGAACCTTGTTTAAAATCTTTATAATTATCAAACAAAGATTTTATGCCCGAAGGACTAAAAAATACTAGAGCATCATAGGCATTAATATCTTTAATCTGAGAGGCAACATCGCTACTAACAGTTCGGAAGAGAATAGCCCTGGTATAATCCACTCCTGCTTTATCCAATGCATCCGGAATATCTTGGTTTAGTATATCGGAAGTGGGTAAAAGATATTTTTCATTTTGATTCTTCTTTAAAAGAGGTATCATGTCTTCCGCCTCTTTCTCTCCAAAATAAATTTTTCTTTTCCTATAAACAATATATCTTTGAAGATATAAAGCTATGGCTTCAGATTGACAAACGTATTTCATGGAATCGGGCACAGTAAAACGCATTTCTTCAGCCAGTCTAAAAAAATGATCTACAGCATTTCGACTGGTAAATATGATGGCAGTAAAATTTGAAAAATCAATTTTTTGTAATCTAACATCTTTTGCATCAGCGCCTTGAACATGAATGAAAGGACAAAAATCAATTTTTATTTTATGTTTCTTTTCAATTTCAAAATATGGTGAACTATCGCCAGTAGGTTTAGATAGAGAGATTAAAACGGACTTTATTTTCATAATAAATTATAATTTATCTCCTAAGAACACTAATTTTAATACATATAGTGCCGGTAAGATTTCGAAAATGCAAAGGTACAAAAATTCATAATAACCAGGAAGTTTTATTTGATTTTTAATGAAAAACATTAGCCAAATCCATTCTATAATGAGTAAAAATGATATCGTGCCTAATACAATAAAAGGTGTAAAATGAGAGGGTATATTTGTATAATATATTGTAAAGCAAAGTAATATTACTATAAATAATTTAATAAATAAAAAAATGAAGCGATTATTATAATTATTTTGATATTCCTTATTTTTTCCTAATATTAATAGAAATCCGTTACCTAAAGTATAAGAGGATACCTGATAAATAGTTAAGATAATAAATAAAGAAATAAATCTTAATGCTTCCGTATTATAGAAGGGGATTACGATAGTAAAGAAGGGAAGAAGTGTCAACGATAATATGACCGTATAAACAAAACTGCATATCGCAACATACAGAGTAAAATTTTCATTTTCTGTAGGAATTGATCTAAAGCGGAAAATAGGCTCATCTTTAGGAATTAATAAAAACCGCGAAATAATCAGTAATAATAATGATCCTAACAGAATGAAATTAACTAGATTGTCTCCTAGAGGTATTTTTGTTATTTCCAAAATTATGATGATTTACTCAATATACTTAATCTTCATCAATAAAACGTTTAGTAATAGGGGAATATGAGTCTATGCGGCGATCTCTTAAGAAAGGCCAATGTATTCTGTAACTGTCAGATTTTTCAGTTTCAATTTCTACTACCATTACTTCCTCATTTTCATGTGAGGCTTGTTTTAAAATAGTTCCGAAAGGATTCGAAACAAAAGAACCTCCCCAGAATTTCATTGCTCCGTTTTGTTCATATCCTACACGATTTACACTTACTGTGTGTACTCCATTAGCAATAGCATGGCTCCTTTGTATGGTTTGCCAAGCATTGTATTGCTCAATGTTAGTTTCTTCGTCCTGAGTAGATGCCCATCCGATGGCTGTAGGATAAAACAATATTTCAGAGCCCAACAAAGCTGTTATTCGAGAAGCTTCAGGATACCATTGATCCCAGCAGATCAATACTCCTATCTTTGCATATTTGGTTTGAAAAACCTTATATCCTAAATCACCCGGAGTAAAATAAAATTTTTCATAATAGGCCGGATCATCAGGGATATGCATTTTGCGGTATTTGCCTAAATAAGTACCATCGGCATCGAGTATTGCAGTTGTATTATGGTATAATCCTTTTGCTCTTTTTTCAAAAAGTGAAGCGACAATGACTACTTGCAATTCTGCAGCTATTTTAGATAATTTATCCGTGGTTGGCCCAGGAATTGTTTCTGCAATTTTAAAATTGTCGTAATTTTCAACATCACAAAAATATAATGAGGTAAATAATTCTTGTAAACAAACAATCTGAGCACCTTCAGAGGCAGCTTTTCTAATTCCTTCAATTGCTCTCTCTATATTATTATCAATGTTATTGGAACAACTGGATTGTACTAATCCGATTTTTATTTTAGCCATTACTTAAAAAATAATTTCAAGGTTTTCAATTACAAAAATAAGTTATATTTTATAAATTATAGCCTTCAATCGAAAGCAATTTGTGAATTGAATTCTGTCGCAAAGTTCTTTACCTGGTTCCAATCTGTATATTCAATTACTGTTTTAGAGTCAGTAGGACCTTTAGTGATTGTCATAATTAGCTGAATCATTAGCCTATCGAAAAAAGAGTATGCTGGATAGTTTAGCATTCCACCGAAAAGAGCAATATTTTTAGGTTTCCATTTAATTTTATCTAAAAACTTTTTAGCATACGGATTATTATCTACGTTTCTTCTTTCTTTATTTCTAGCTATCAAACTTACGGAGAAAAAAGCGTTAGGTATACCGTTCAGATCCTTATAATGTTTGTTAATATATTTTTTTACTTTGGCTCTATGGAATCCATAGCGAATACTGGCGCCTATGATAATGCCGTCATATTTTTTTAATGAGGGAATAGGATCTTTTATAGATACATGGTCAACGGTAGCCGTTAAAATTTTTGAAATATACTTGGAAATCTTAATTGTATGTCCATCTGTAGAAGAATATATGATTAAAATTCTTTTCTCTTTTGATGACATGGTATTGTGAATTTTTAGTGTATACAAAATTAGTCATAAAAATTCTATTATTTTAATTAAAATGAGTTTATTTTCCGTTAAAAATGTTAAAAATGATAAAAAAAAACTTCAGATAAATATATTTATTAAATTTGTTAAAAAAGTTAAGGAAAATGAGTTATGCAGTTAGAGATAAACAAGAAATGCTTAATACAATATCTCATGGTTTGGGTGTGGTGTTGGGTATTATCGGCCTAATATTTTTATTAATTAAAGACAGAAATTTAACCTATTATAGTACATTAAGCATTTGGATATTTGGAATATCTCTAATAGTCTTATATGCTTCTTCCACCATTTATCATTTTTTCATTAACGAAAATCTTAAAAAAAAGGCAAGAATATTTGATCATATGAGCATTTTCTTATTAATAGCCGGAACGTATACACCTATATGTTTAATTACATTAGAAAAAAGTTCAGGATGGACAATTTTTTCAATTGTTTGGTCCATAGCTGCTTTAGGGATTTTTATGAAAATATTTTTGACAGGAAAAGTTGATAAATTATCTCTGCTTCTATATTTGGTCATGGGATGGTTATTGATTTTCGATATAAAAAATGTAGTTCATTTAATGAATAATCAAGCTTTATTGTTTTTAATTTTAGGAGGAATTTTATATACCGTTGGAACCATTTTTTATATAAAAGATAAAATGCCTTATGCTCATTTTATTTGGCATTTATTTGTTTTAGGTGGAAGTGTTTCTCATTATGTAGTGGTATATAGTATTATTTAAATTATATAAAATTTTAATGAAAATTGTTGGGTTAACAGGAGGAATGGGAGTAGGGAAGTCTACTGTAGCTGCTATATTCGAAAGCAATGGATTTCCGGTATTTAATTCTGATACAAGAGCAAAAGAGCTCATGGTAGAAAATACTGATCTCAAAAAGAATATAATTTCTTTATTAGGTGAGGAATCTTATGAAGGAGAAAATTTAAATAGAAAATATATAGCCAAAGTGATATTTTCTGATGAAAATCTTTTAAAAAAACAGAATTTATTAGTGCATTCTGCATTACAGAAAGACTTTCAGTTATGGAAAACTAAACAAGATGCAGCATTTTGTGTTAAAGAGGCTGCCATTTTATTCGAAAGTGGATCATATAAAGATTGCGATTATACTGTAGCAGTTATTGCTCCCGATTCAATTCGTATACCGAGAATAATTTCAAGAGACCATCTTTCAATAGAAGAAGTAAAAAAAAGGCTTCAACATCAATGGGCTCAAGAAAAAGTTGTTAAGTTATCCAATTTCCATATAGTAAATGATTTTGATTTTAAAAACTTGCAGAGTCAGGTCATGAAAATAATAAGCATCCTAAAAGACAAATGTTAAAAGTTACTTGATACGTAGAAGTTTTGCCATATAAAATCCATCAAAATTACATACCGAAGGCATTAATTTTTTTTCTTCAATTAACTCATAATTTGAATTTTCTTTCAAAAAATTCTCTACTTGCAAAGAGTTTTCAGAAGGTAAAATAGAACATGTAGCATAAACTAAGATCCCATCTTTCTTAACCAAATTTGAATGATTTTGCAATATTTGTCTTTGTTCTTCTTTTACTCGCCCAATAAATTCTTCATTTAATTTCCATTTTGCATCAGGATTCCTTCTTAAGACACCTAATCCAGAACAAGGAGCATCAATTAAAACTCTATCGGCACTATTTTCAAGTCTTTTTAATGTTTTTGAATCCTCGATAATTTTAGTCTGGATGTTATGAGCTCCATTTCTTCTAGCTCTTTGTTTAAGCGTTTGAAGTTTCCATTCATGTATATCCATAGCGATGATATGTCCTTTATTTTCCATCAAAGCTGCAAGATGTAAGGTTTTACCACCAGCACCCGCGCAAGAATCAATCACTCGCATTCCGGGTTTTACCTCTAAAAATTCTCCTACTCTTTGTGATGAAGCATCTTGAATTTCAAATAATCCGTCTTTAAATGCTTGAGTTTTAAAGATATTTTTCTTATCTTCCATAATAAGAGCATCTTTATACCCTTTAATATAATCTACATAAACATTTTCTTCCCTCAAAACCTCTATCAAATTTTCAGCAGTAATTTTAAGAGAGTTGGTTCTAATAACAGTTTGGGCAGGAACATTTAAAGCATTTATTTCTCGACTCCATTGTTCACCCAATTCATTCTCTAATACAGTTTGCATCCACTCTGGAATAGAATATTTTATTGAAGGTGAAGGAAAAGGTAGTTTAAATCGATCTTTTATTTTTTTAACATATACTTTTTCAAATTCCGGAAAAGGTTCGAGCCCCATTTTATTGTATAGCAAATAAGTGGCTATAATTAAATTAATAGACTCAGGAGAAAGTTTTCGATTGGCAAAAAATTCCAATTGGTTTTTCCATCGAATGATTTCATAAAATGATTCGGAAACAAAGCCACGGTCTTTACTACCCCATTTCTTATTAAATTTTAAAGTTCTTTCCAGAACCTTATCAGCATATTTATTAGGCTCGAAAAAACTTTCATGTAAGGCATTGTGTAATCCTATAATTAAATTTCTGTGTAACTTTATCTTTGAATTCATGGAAATGAAAAATATTTGCAAATATATAGGTTAATTATAATATTCAAATTACTGTGAAAATAATTAAGCCTATTTTTGTGAAAATAAAATAATTACAAAATTTTTAACAATTATAACAATGAAGGTGTATTTCATTCCGGGATTAGGAGCAAAATCCAGATGTTTTAAATTTATTGAACTACCCGAGGGATATGAAAAAATTAATATAGAATGGCATTTACCCGAAAAAAATGATTCTTTAATTAGCTATTCCTCTAAAATGGCGGAATGTATAGATCAATCAGAACCATTTATTTTAGTTGGTTATTCCTTTGGAGGTGTAATAGTTCAGGAAATGAATAAATTTTTAAATCCTGAAAAAACCATTCTTATTGCAAGTATGAAAGATGTAACCCAAATTCCTCGATTGTTTAAGATTTTAAAAAAAATAAAATTTGCGAAGTGGTTTCCTATTAAATTTTTCACCAATAAAAAAATAGTTTCTTATGCCTTTATAAGGTCGCTATATTTCAGTATATTACCATCAAAAAGGCAAAAAAGAAATCAGTTTAAGCTTGACGAACTAATGGTTCAATTGGATTCTGAATATTTTAGATGGTCTATAGATCAAATTATTAATTGGCAACCTGAGCAAGAATTAGTAGGAATTTATCAGATACATGGCACAAAAGATATTATTTTTCCATTTAAGAAAATTCATGAATCTTATTCTAATAAGGTAAACAAATCTCTTGAAATAATAGAAGATGCTTCACATCTTTTAGTATTAGAATCATCCAAAAAAGTGAATAATGCATTAAAAAAAATAATTTTAGATCATTAATTGATAATGATTAATGAAAAAAAATAAAAATGTTAACAATACTTAAAATATTTCTTTTTTTATTAAGTTTGTACAATAAATATTTGCGCATTTAGATTCTAAATTAATAATTACTAGATGAGATCATTTCGATTATTTTTATTTTTTATATTTTTTATTATTATAACTTATGAAAAATTGTATGGGCAGCAAAGTATTCCGTTTGACCAACAATATCTATTGTCGGATAAGGTATTGATAAACCCTTCCTATACGGGATCTACGGATGATATTGTGTTAAAGTCAACCTATCATCAGCAGTTTAGCAATTTTAATGAAAGTCCGAATACGCAAACCATTAGCACTCATTTTAATGCTTTTGACAGGGTAGGATTAGGAGCTTACTTTTTCAGAGATGAAAACGGTCCCATAACATTAACAGGTGCCAATATATCGGGAGCTTATCATATTCCTTTAGCGGATGACGAAAATCGAGAAGAAAATCAATTTTCATTCGGAGCATCTTTCAGTTTTTTTTCTCAATCATTTGAATATTCGAAATTGAGACCTGAAGATGAAAACGATCCACTTTTATATGGTGATAAGTCTGTATTTTTGCCCTACTTGAATTTAGGAATGTCTGTAGCCTATGAAGGTTTTTTTGCAGGAGTATCCGTTCAAGACATCCCATTAGGTAAAAACAAACCGGTGGTAAACTCCATCGAACCTTCACCATCATGGTACTATCTGAACTTAGGCTATGATTGGGAATTAGTAGATTCATTTTTTATAGAGCCTTCATTTATGATGAGTTTAAATACGAATTCGGAAAGAATGATGGATATAAATTTAAAAGCAAAGTATAAAAATGAATTTAATGCATTTGCTTTTGGAGTAAGCTATAGAACAGCAAAAGATTCGCAAGTAAGTGGAGGTCTATCATTGACACCATTTGTACAAGCAGATCTAGGCAGGTTGAATTTTACCTTCGGGTATAACTTCGGTATCACAGATATATTTAAGAAAGGAGGAGATGGTTTATTGGTAGGAATAGGTTATAGGATAGAAAATTTTATAAATCCGCAAGGATTCCGTTACAGATAGAAGAATTTTTAAAGATGGTTGAACACGTAATATTAGTAAATGAGAATGATGAAGTACAGGGAGAGATGGAGAAACAAGAAGCACATCTAAAAGGAGTATTACATCGAGCATTTTCAATTTTTATTTTTAATAATAAAAAAGAGCTTCTTATACAACAAAGAGCAAAAATAAAATATCATTCAGCCTTAAAATGGACCAATACATGTTGTAGCCATCCTCGAGTGGGAGAGAGCTATTTAGAAGGAGCACACCGACGGTTAAAGGAAGAATTGGGATTTAATTGCGAATTACAAAAAAAATTTGACTTTATATATAAGGCTGAGGTAGGAGATGGTATGATTGAGCATGAGTATGATTATGTTTTTACAGGGCAATATGAAGGAGAAATACACATAAATCCTCTTGAAATTGAATCAGTGAAATGGATAAATCTTATTGATTTAAAAAAGGATATAAAGCTACATCCAGATAATTATACAGAATGGTTTAAGATCATTTTTGAAAATTATGAAAAATATATTGAATATTAATTTATAATACATTCTAAAAAACTGAACAGAATTGGTATCTCAAATTGAATTTTTTCTTGAAGAACGAAATAGAGGCTTTCATATAATAACTGATGAAATAACTAAAAAGCTCCCTTCTTTACCACATACAGGTATACTCAATCTTTTTATAAAACATACTTCTGCAGGCTTAGCGATAAATGAAAACGCAGATCGTGAAGTTAGAGTGGATTTAGAAAATATTTTTAATCAGCTAGTTAAAGAAGGAGAACCTTATTATACACATACTTATGAAGGGATAGATGATATGCCTTCTCATGCAAAATCTATACTTGCGGGATCAAGTTTATCAATACCCATTACTAATGGGAAACTAAATTTAGGAACTTGGCAGGGCATTTACTTATGTGAATTTAGAAATAGAGGAGGTAATAGAAAAATAGTTGCTACCATTTTAAGTTAAAACTTTTGTGCTAAATAATTAATGCTTTATTAAACATTCAATTTATGTTTTTATTAAAATTATTTTCGAACTATTAAGAATTATTTTTGGATGGTTTTTGAAAGATAATTATATAAACCAAATAAAATAATATGCCTAAAGGGAATAACAAACTACTCCAAGATAAAACAAAAAAATAATTAGGTATAATTTTCTTACCAAGATAAATAAAAGAGCCTTGTAAGAATAATAACACTTCTGATATAAAATAAAAACCTAAAAAAAATAAGGTACCCATTTTAATGAGCTTGCTTTTACTATCTATCCAATTATTGTGAAGCATAAGTAATATAAAGCTAAGACAAGTATAAATGCCTAATGTCTCCAAATGAATAAAACCAATACGTAGATTTTTTATTTCGTAAGAATATTGCGCTATTTCAGGGTTGAAAAGGAATAATTGGATTATAACTTTTAGTAAGAGAGATAAGAAAAAAAAGCTATATAAAAGTTGTAATGATAGCGATTTTGATTGTATGAGGGCAAGAAGATAAGGATGAATAAATCTTAAGAACAAAAATAAAAAAGCGATATTACATATAATACTAAAGCAATAAGAAAAATAAATATATTGGGAATGAATAAACCAACTAAGAGGTAATCCAAAAGAAAAAATAATTCCCAATAAAACTAAAATATAAAATATATAGGTAATCTTTGAATAAATTAAAGAATAATTTATATCCAATACTTTCAGAATTAAAGCAAAACATCCTAATAAAAACCATCCATTAATTTGAAAATGTAAAAAAAATTGAATGCAAATGGAATATAAAATAGAACTTTTACCTAAAGTTCCCATTGTTATGCCAAGTCCCCAAATTCCAAATGTAGAAAAGAGCATACAAGCTAATGCGGTTTTTATAAAAAGAGTACTTATGTCTTTTTGGCGTAAATTTTTAAAAGTCAAATAGCAAAAATAATAGGAGCATAAAATATGTAAAGTTGAAAATAAAATAGAGTATAAGCCATATCCTTGGAAAGGAAAACTCACAAACATACCGACAATAGATAGTTGAGTAATCCAAAAAAGTGTTGAATATAACGATTGATTTTTTTTACTTTTAGGGATGAAATAAAGATAGATCAAAATATAAAATATTTGATACAACCAGCCTAGCATTGCTATATGAGAATGGGTATGTAGAAAATTACTATAAGGAAAATTTATGGAATAATATTGAAGAATTCTCAGTATAAAACCAAGAATTCCTGCAATAAATAAATTTAAAAAACTAACAAAAAACCATTTTTTAACCATTTGCAAATTATTTCATAGTAGATTCCATTACAATAGCCTGTGGAAATAAAATATTATTTTCTAAATGAATATGCTTATGAAGATTTTGCTCAAATTCATCTAACATAGCAAAAGAGACTCGATAAGTATTACAAGCTTCCGCAGGAGGTGTATAATTTTGTGTTAATTCCGCTATTTTATGAAATCTTTCTCCTTCCACGTCATGTTCATGCTTCATCATAGTAATAGGATTTTCAACTGTTCCAAAATGAGGTGTCTCATACGGAAGATTATTAATTTTAGCTTCATTCATAATTCTAATAAAAGGGAATAAAATTTTTTCCTCCTTTTGTAGATGAGCTTCCAATTCGATAACCGATTCAGAGAATAAACTATAAACTTCTATTAATTCAGGATGTCTGTCGCCATGAACTTTTTGTACTTTATCTAAGAATTTCAATAGTGAAGGGCTCTTTTCTCGAATATATCGATGATAAACTTTTTCAATATAGTCAGCCAATAAATCCAGAGGCCATGATTTGAAATCGATATTTTCATCCTTTTCTGCAATGGCTTCTGTAAGTTTAGTGATTAATTCTTGCATGTCAACTGATTTTTTTTCACAGGCCTGCTGTATAGTTCTATCACCTTTACAGCAGAAATCAATACCAAATTTTGAAAAAACAGAAGCAGTTCTGAAATTTTCTGCTACAATTTCTCCTATGGTTGCATCTAACATATTTTTCATGATTTAATTAATTTAAGATTTTTAAAAAAGTTGAACCGGAAATAACATCCGTAATCATAGTTTCAATACTAATTTCTTCAAGTGTTTTCTGTAACTGTTTACGTACAGCTTTAAATTTATGATGGGCTGGACAAGGATGATTTTCCGAGCATTTGGGTAATCCTAATGCACAGCCTTTAAAGATCGAATCGCCATCCACAGCAAGCACAATATCATAAATTTTAATCTTAGGTAATAGATCAAGAGATATACTAAATCCACCGTTTGGCCCCTTGTGAGAGGTAATTATACTATGCTTTACTAAAGTTTGTAAAATTTTAGCAGTAAAAGCCTCCGGAGAATTTATTTCTCTGGAAATATCTTTCAATCTGGGTTTATTACCCGAAAATGATTGTGAGCCAATAAAAACAGTAGCTCTAATAGCGTATTCACAGCTTTTTGAAAACAATTTTTAAACAATTAATAATTTTCAAAGATATAAAATTTTTAATAAAGGACAAAATTGTCTTTTATTAATCATTAATAATACTCAATATTTATCTGCGATAAAAAATGAATATATTTTTAAATAAAATTAAATTATAAGCAAAATATGTATTTATATTTTAAAAATAAATGTAAAAAAATTATATATCTTAAAAAAGATAATGAAAAAATATTCTTTGTTAAGTTAACAAATTGAAAATAAATCATTTATTTATAGAATTTATAAATATTAAAGATAATAAAGATGTAAAAATCCTTTTATGAAGATAAAATTAGTATACTTGCAATCCTAAAACTATGTTTAAATACTGCATTTGAAATAATGTTTTCAAAGAATTGTGAATAAAAAATTAAAATTATGTTTTTTAAAAAATTTTGGAAAAAAAAATCAAAGTCTGAAATTCAATCTGTACAAGATAAATCAATTGATTCAGATAAAATATTTCTTTCTATTCAAACATTCTGGACACAGGTAAAAGCATCTGAACAGACATTTAATACACTAGAACTAATCTCCATCATGGAGAATCTCAATAATCTTTTAGTAGATAATCAATTAGATGTTATTGCAGAGCTTACACCAGGAGATAAAAAAAATCATAAAATAATTTTTTCGGCTCAAGGCCGTATTGAGCAGTTTGAACTAGTGATGCGAATCGTTAAACATGCACCAGATCTTAATTTTTTTGAAATAGAAGCATTTAGAACACGGGTTAAAAATCTGGATACATTCTCTATCTCTATAGCTCATGATGATGATTCTTTTTCATTGAAACCAACTGATTTATTGATTTCTCATAATGAAGAATATCGTAAAATCTCTTTGAAAATTGCATTTGGTAAAACTATTCCTGAAGAGATGAAGCAAATCGCCCAATCGACTGCATTCACCTTGCTTGATCATGTATTAGGAGAATATGATTTTTCTATTAAAATTGGAAGTGTTAACTTTTTAGAAACTCCCAATGAGGAAAACGCAGTACCTCTTAATGAATTTGTAAAGATATTTGATCATTTATGGCAAGATAAATTAAAGCATACAGGTATTTTTCCTCTTTCTGATAATGAGGATAGATGGAGTGTATTTGAAATCAGTTATGAAAATGATCCTGACAGTAAAAAACTTGTACAAAGAAATGAGACAGCCGATGTATTGGTAGGTGATTTCAATTATTGCTATGCTTTGAATGTAACAGCTGATGTGGATAGTAAGGAAATTTTATCTCTTGTTTATGAACTAGAAGACACTATTAATCCAGCTCTACAAATTAATAAACAGGGCATTCATTGTCAAAATACCTTTTATCAAGGCGTAAGAACCATGTTATGGCATGTGCAAGATAAACAATCAGCTATTGCATTAGCACAACGTGCGGCAGATCAGTATAAAACCCTATCAGCTAAAATTGAGTGCGAATTTGACCCGTGCTGGTCACAATATTTAAGATGGGTAGGAAAATGAAGATAACGATATTTTATTAATATTTTTATTAGTTATATTCTTTATGTTTTTTTTCTTAATTACAAATGAAATAGTCAATGCGATTGTATTGGGATATCATAAAGATATAACAGTAAAACAACTATTAAGCCATCTGTCATTAGAAGCAGAAAAAATAGTGACCAATTATATTTAAATGTTACTAAATAAATAAAAAGGAATTTGAAATGAGTGGGCAAGTTAATTATCTAGAAAAGGCTCCTAAGTTAGGTCAAGAATATTATTATTTATATGTTAGAGAAAACCTAATTTATTCACTATTTAAGTGGCAAGGTAAAGATTTTGAACAATCATGGCTTAAAAATCATAGACTTTATCCAACTAAAAAAGATGTTATAAAAGCTGCTGAATTTCTAAAGAACTATTTAATATCGCATAAGGAACAGCTAAACTGTTTAACATCTGGACCTATTTATGGAACCAAGGTATGGTATGGTTTAGATATGGATGGTTTTAGTGACGACTACAAAGTTATGAATTTTAATCCTGAGAATGTGTATCTACAGAAATTATTAAATCTATCTCTGCTTTATAGAACTTCTGATGATTTAGTAAAGGCAGCGAACTTAATAACCGAAGCTTTAGCTCTGGAAAAGAAAAGATCTAAATGAAAATCAAGAAAGGATAAGTTAACAAATATCATTTATAAAATTAAACAAAACCATAGGGAATTAAATGAAACATAATATCCATATATCTTTTGAAAATATACTACGCAAAAATGCTGTATTTATAATAATTATTATATTAGTGCAAATTATAAAAATTATATTAGTGCTAATTATTATGGTGATATGGTGGTGGTTTTTCTCTTCCTCCAGCTTTTATGGTGATTTTAATCTGTCCAGTACAAAACACGGAGAGGATGGTGAGTATTACATAAATATGTATCAGCATCTGCCAACAACCCCGTTGGCGGTTAATGAATTGATAGAGGGGCATCGATATTTTTATGTTTTATATAACAAACAAGGTAAGAAAATATGGCATTCACCCCATTATGCTTATCTATACGATAATGTAAATCCTTTGTTTATTCCTACTAAAGACAGTAAATTATTAAGATATTCAGAAGAGGACTGGAGTGACGCTGATATAAAAAATAAAATCAAGGAAGTATACGGTGATATAGAGCATAATCAGCATTAAAGATGGAAACCAGTCTATAATAAAAGTATGGGGCGACTGATTATGAAAAAAAGTATAAAATGGATAAAAATAATAGGTTTATTTGCTTTTTTCTATTGGCTGTGTCTGTTTTCGTCATCCAGTTTTTACGGAAATTTTAATCTTTATACAACCATAAAAAGTGAAGATGGTGAGTACTATGCCAATATATACAAACATCTGCCCACTTCACCAATTTCAATTATGCAAATATTAGGCGGTAATAAATACTTCGTCGTTTTATACAATAAAAAGGGAGAAGAACTATGGAGATGCTCTTATTTTGAATATATTAGCGAAGAAGCATTTTATGATAGGATGAGTTTTCCTAATAAAACGAGTAATTGTTTTCTATTTTTTACAAATCATGGTATAGATGGACACGATTTTTCAGAAACCATACGTAATCATAAAGTAGTGCAAATCAAGTAATTTAAACTGGGTTAGGAAAATTCTTAGATGATTATTTATCTTCGTCTCATTTATAAAAAACTAATTCTAGCTTAAGAAATTTCTTAAATGCAGGGCAATAAATATAAAAATCTGGTTTAACTGATATAGAGGATATATAAGTATCAATTCTTATAAGATATAGCTAAATACTATTCTAATTAATTTTATTAGTAATAATACTCGATATTTATATATGATAAAAAATGAATATATTTTTAATTAAAATTAAATTTTAAGCAAAATATGTATTTATATTTTAAATATAAATGTAAAAAATTATATATCTAAAAAAAATAATAAATGAATATTCTTTGTTAAGTTAACAAATTGAAAATAACTCATTTATTTATAATCCTTATAAATATTAAAGATAATAAGATGTAAAAGTCTTTTTATTAAGTTAAATTTTGTATATTTGTACTGCTAAAGCTATGGTTAAATTCTGCAGTTGAAATAATGTTTTCAAAAACAAGTGAATACGCAATTAAAATTATGATTTATCTAAGTGCAAATAGCACTAAAGATAGTTTACGTCAAGTTAAAGAAATTAGTAAAGCATTAGAAACTCCGGGTCCATTTACAGCAAAAATTTTACAACAATTAGTTAAAGCAGATTTATTGTTTTCAATGAAGGGGAAAAATGGTGGCTTTACTTTAAGTAGAGATTTAGGAGATATAAAAATTTCGGACATAGTGATTGCGGTTGACGGAGAAAAATCAATTAATCGATGTATTTTAGGTTTAAAAAATTGTTCTTCAGAAAATCCATGTCCTTTACATCATAAATTTTATAAAATTAAAGATGATTTTAAAAAATATGTTTTAGATTCTAATCTAAAAGAATAAATTATAAACTATTATTAAAACTACTTTATTAAATGAGCACTAAATTACTTCAATCTCACAAGATTCTGTTTTTGAATACTCTAGCCTTTACCGTATGTTTTGCCTGTTGGACTCTCAATGGGGTATTAGTTACATATTTAGTAGATAAAGGTATAAGATTCTAATCTAAGAGAATAAATTATAAACTATTATTAAAACTACTTTATTAAATGAGCACTAAATTACTTCAATCTCACAAGATTCTGTTTTTGAATACTCTAGCCTTTACCGTATGTTTTGCCTGTTGGACTCTCAATGGGGTATTAGTTACATATTTAGTAGATAAAGGTATATTTGACTTTACAGTTGTTGAAACCGGTTGGCTATTAGGAATTCCTGTTTTAACGGGTTCTTTATTACGACTTCCGGTAGGAATAATGACCGATAAATTTGGTGGAAAATACGTTTTTGCAGGTTTACTTTTATTCTGTTCAATACCTCTATTTTTATTACCGATGGCAAAATCATTCGTGGTTTTCGCTTTATTAAGTTTTTTATTTGGATTTGTAGGAACTAGTTTTGCTATTGGGGTTGGATATACTTCGGTATGGTATCCTAAAGAATGGCAAGGAAGAGCGTTGGGTATTTTTGGTATGGGAAATGCAGGAGCAGCCTTAACTACTTTTTTTGCCCCAAGCTTACTAAATTACTTTTCTAAAAATGATCCTGACAACGGATGGAAAATGCTTCCTATAACTTACGGAACCGTACTTGTAGTTATAGGGATTTTATTCTTATTGTTTGCTAAAAATAAAAAACCTGCGGGAAATTCAAAAAATATGAGTCAAATGCTTTCTCCTTTGAAAAAAGGAAGAGTTTGGAGATTTGGATTATATTACTTATTGGTATTCGGCTTCTTTGTAGCCTATTCTCAATGGTTGGTACCGAACTTTATGAATGTATATGGAACCTCTTTAGTGGTTGCCGGAATGTTCGCTTCCTATTTTAGTCTTCCTTCCGGAGTAATACGAGCATTTGGCGGATATCTTTCAGATAAATTTGGAGCGAGAAAAGTAATGTATTGGGTCTTAGGATCATCAGTAGCTTTAAGTTTCTTATTAATGTTTCCAAAGATGGAAATCTATACAGATGGACAAGGAGTTTCAGCTAATAAAAATGGAATTGTTACAAAAGTAACCGCTAATAGTGTTACCGTTGATAATAAAGAATATGCTATTAAACAAAAAGACGAAAAGGGGGATAAGAAGAAAAATATATTTCCCACTAAAGAGACTTGGCAGGAAATCGTAGTAAAAGAAAATCAACAAGTAAATAAAAAAGGTTTATTAGCTAAAGGTATTACCGAAATAAAATTCGACGCAAATATGTGGGTCTATCTGGTATTGGTTATATGTATAGGAATTTCTTGGGGAATAGGAAAAGCAGCAGTTTACAAACATATACCTGAATACTTCCCCAATGAAGTGGGAGTGGTAGGTGGAATGGTAGGCCTTATTGGGGGATTAGGCGGTTTTATCGGACCGATCATTTTTGGATATTTTCTTAATTATACTGGATTATGGACCAGTTCTTGGATATTAATATTTATTATATCATTAATCTGTTTGATTTGTATGCATAGAGTGATATTAAAAATGACTCGAGAAAAGATGCCTGAAATTTATAATGATATAGAAAATAAATAATAGATATAAAAAATTATAACTTAAAATAAATACAAATGATGGGTACATGGCTAAAAGAATGGAAGCCTGAAGATCATAATTTTTGGGAATCTACAGGAAAGAAAATAGCTTGGAGAACTTTAACTATAACCACTATTTCATTAACATTATCATTTATAGTGTGGTATCTAATGAGTGGTATTGTAACAAAATTGCCGGGTATAGGATTTAACTTTACAGAAAAAGAGCTATTCTGGTTGGCTTCTTTACCTGGATTGGCTGCCGGAACGTTACGTATTGTACATACCTTCTTAATTCCAATTTATGGAACTAGACATACTGTAACATTCTCTACTTTGATAAAATTAATACCGGTGGTAGGTATTGCTTTGGCAGTAATGAATCCTGAAACTCCATTTTGGGTTTTTGCTGTTTTAGCATTTACTATGGGTTTTGGAGGTGGTGACTTCTCTTCTTTTATGCCCTCAACAAATATGTTTTTTCCTGCCCGTTTAAAAGGTACGGCATTAGGGGTACAAGCAGGTATTGGTAACTTTGGTGTAAGTATAGTACAATTTTTAACTCCGGCTTTATTAGGAGTTGCAATTGTAGGAGCTCCTGAAATTTTAAAAACTACCAATCCATTAACTCACGAAGTAACAACTAAACCTATTTATTTACAAAGTACCGCATTAATCTATGCGCCAATACTAATTATAATGACTTTAGTTTGTTGGTTCGGCTTACGAAGCATTCCTTTAAAATCTTCATTTAAAGAGCAATTAGGGATTTTTAAAATAAAACATACTTGGTTTTGTACCATAACTTATTTTATGACATTTGGTACATTCTCAGGTCTTGCCGCAGCATTTCCATTGATGATTAAATCATTATACGGTGATTTTCCCGGAGCTCCTGATCCGCTAAAATATGCATTTTATGGACCATTAATAGGTTCAGCTAGTAGAGTTGTGTTTGGATTTGTTGCGGACAGAGTAGGTGGTTCGGTGTTAACAACCATAACCGGGTTAGGATTTGCAGGATGTATCGGGATTATGATTGCTATGGGGTTGGTAGCGCCTACTTCTGTAGATCAATTCCCGTATTTTTTAGCAATGATGTTGACCATATTCTTTTTTTCAGGTATGGGAAATGCCGGAACTTTCAGACAATATCCTATCATATTCAAAGATAATCCGGTTCATTCCGCAGGAGTTATTGGTTGGACAGCAGCTATAGCAGCTTACGGACCATTTATTTTTTCAATGATAATCGGAGCTGAATTAGAATCATCTAAAGCATCAGGTTTAAAAAGTGTAAATACCTTTTTCTGGGGAATTTTAATTTTCTCATTGTTAGCTACAGTTATTAATTGGTATTATTATCAAAGAAAAGGAGCTGAAAGACCAAGTTAAAAAATCATAATAATTATGTTTAAATCATTCAGTACGCTTAATAAAAAAGCATTAATTAAAGCAATTACTGCTACTTTGCTTATTATTGCGTTAGTATTTATAGGTTCGCGTAATCTACAAAATTTTGATGCGGCATTAATTGCCTACTTATTTGGATCGGTTTTTTGCGTATTTGGAGTGACTTACCGTTATTCAATTTGGTTACAACGTCCTCCTACTAAAATGTATTGGAAACGTTCTTGGCAATTTTTATTTAGTAAGCATTTTATTGCTTATACAATAAGAGGGCTTAAATTATTTTGTCAAAATATTCTATTTCAGAAATTTATATATCCTAGAGGGAGAACACGTTGGATAGGACACTTCTTGTTAGCTACAGGATGTTTAATAGCTTTTTGTATAACCTTTCCACTTACTTTCGGTTGGATACATTTTACCTTGGAATCAGGTTCTATGTCCACCTATGAAGCTCATATGTTCGGGTTTAAAGTAATGGATTTTCAATTAGGTTCTATACTGGCATTTATTATCTTCCATGCTTTAGTATGGTGTTCTATTTTAGTCATTATCGGCTGTATGATGATGATGAAAAGAAGATTGACTAACGGTGGGTTAATTGCCACCCAAACATTTGATGGAGATTGGTTACCGTTATTATTGCTTATAGCAATTTCATTAACAGGAATCGGAATTGTTTTCGATTATACATATTTAGATGGAAAAACTAATCAATTTATGTCTGTTTCTCATGCAGTAACAGTAATACTATTTTTAGTTTGGATGCCTTTTGGGAAATTCTTTCACATTTTCCAGCGTCCGGCACAATTGGGTGCAAATATCTATAAAACGGAAGGTATTAAACAAGGAATGGCTGTTTGTCCTCATACAAAAGAAGAATTTGCCACCAAAATGCATGTGAACGATCTTAAAACGATAACTAAAGAACTTGGATTTGACTTCACATTAGAAGATGGAACCAGCCACTTAGATTACAGTCCCGAAGGAAAAAGATCTGCTCTTGCTTTGGCACATTTGAAGGCAAGAAAAGAATCCGGAAGTTACTTTGGATAAAAATTAACAAAAAATTTTTATAAATCATTTATAAGCATAAAATAAAATTA
The DNA here is from genome assembly GCF_946479295.1 of uncultured Apibacter sp. Lineage (NCBI taxonomy): Bacteria > Pseudomonadati > Bacteroidota > Flavobacteriia > Flavobacteriales > Weeksellaceae > Apibacter > uncultured Apibacter sp. The sequence continues at coordinate 120,551 of NZ_CAMLFD010000004.1, read as the reverse complement.
ATTATATGGCTAAATTACCTGTAGGTACAGAAAAAATTATTGAGCAATTTGGTCCTCATAAAAATTATGTACCAAAAGATGGTTTTAAAGGAACATCGGATCCTGACAAGCTTGTAAAAACTCATTGTTGTTTTTGCGGGATGCAATGTGGTATTCAGCTTAAGGTTAAAGACAATAAAGTTGTTGGATTTGAGCCTTGGAAAGAATTTCCATTTAATGAAGGGAGACTATGTCCTAAAGGAGTTCAGCGATATTTACAAGATAATCATCCCGATAGATTGACGCATCCTTTGCAAAGAATAGAAGGAGAAGGATTCAAACCTATCGGTTGGGATGATGCATTTGATAAAATTATAACAGAAATAAAAAGAATCCAAGGAGAGTATGGAAATAATGCATTTGCAATGCTTTCGGGAGTTTCATTAACAAATGAAAAAAGTTATATGATCGGTAAATTTGCCCGTGTAGCTTTAAAAACTGCTAATTTGGATTACAATGGAAGACTTTGTATGGTTAGTGCAGGTGCTGGAAATAAAAAAGCATTTGGCATGGATAGGGCCTCCAATAGTTGGGCGGACTTAAAACATGCTGAAGTTATCATGGTTGCGGGAGCTAATGTTAGTGAAACGTTTCCGACATTAACTTATCGTCTTTGGGAAGCCAGAGATAACGGTGCCAAACTAATAGTAGTGGATCCGAGGGTTACTCCGTTTGCAAGAACTGCAGACTTACACCTAGATTTACGCCCCGGAACGGATTCGGCTTTATACGGAGCAATACTTAAAATTTTATTTGATAATGATTGGGTAGATCATGAATTTATTGAAAAACATACTTCAGGTTTAGATGAAACTCTTGCTTCTATTCAAGACCATACAGTAGAATGGGCAGAAGAAGTTACCGGTGTCTCTGCAGATAAAATACGTAAAGCTGCTGAAATGTGGGGGAAAGCGAATACCAGTTTCTTACTGCACGCTCGTGGAATTGAACAACATACCAAAGGAGTTGACAATGTGGTTGGATGTATTAATTTGGTATTAGCAACCGGAAGAATAGGAAAACCTTATTGTGGCTATGGAACTATTACAGGACAAGGAAATGGACAAGGAGGTAGAGAGCACGGACACAAATGCGATCAGCTTCCTGGAAATAGAGATATAGAAAATCCTGAAGACAGAAAAATCGTTTCTGAAATATGGGGAATAAATGAAAAAGACCTTCCTCGTAAAGGATATAGTTCATGGGAAATTATAGAAGCTATTCATAGAGGAGAAATTAAAGGATTAATTTCCATTTGTTTTAATCCATTGGTTTCTTTACCTAATAATAATTATGTACGATCTGCTTTAGAAAAACTAGAATTTTATGTTGCTATAGACTTTTTCTTAAATGAAACTGCACGCCATGCTGATATGGTATTAGCTGGATCGTTACAAGAAGAAGAGGAGGGTACCGTTACTACAGCAGAAGGACGTGTAGTAAGGGTACGTCAGGCTGTAACGCCTCCAGGAGATGCCAGAACAGATACTAGCATTATTTTGGAATTAGCAAGAAGACTAGGAGTTGAATCTTATTTCCCTTATAAAAATAGTGAAGAAATTTTCAATGAATTAAGAAAAGCATCTAGAAACAGTAGGGCAGATTATTACGGGATAACTTACGATAGGATTGAAAAAGAAATGGGAGTATTTTGGCCTTGTCCTGAATTAGATCATCCGGGAACTCCAAGGCTTTGGGAAGATTATAAATTCAAAACTCCAGATGGTAAAGCACATTTTAATCCTGCTCCATATCGACAATCTTCAGAAATGATCGATGAAGAGTATCCGATTATTTTAACTACAGGACGTGTGGTCTCTCAATATTTGAGCGGGACACAAACAAGGAGAATAGGGAAGTTGGTAGACCAATATCCTGAACCTTTATTGGAAATACATCCTAAGCTAGCCCTAAAATACGGAATACAAGATCATGACTTAATTCGCGTAGTAACTCGAAGAGGAGAAATGTTAATACCTGCTAATGTGGTGGAAACTATAAGAGAAGATACCGTATTTATACCTTATCATTGGGGAGGGAAACATTCGGCAAATCAATTAACCATATCAACTTTAGATCCTGTATCTAAAATGCCTGAATTTAAAGTTTGTGCATGCAAATTAATTAATACAGGTAAAAAAGAAACGATAGAGGAAGAATCTAAAGCATATCAAAGTTCAATTGACTAAAAAAGAGAATATGATCAGTACAGAATATAATAAAAATGTAGGCTTTTTTGTAGACATGCAAAGATGCATCGGATGTCATGCTTGTGAAATGGCGTGTGCAGAATGCGAAACTAATGGGCAGGATAGTATGATTAATATCCATTACGTTGATCGTAAACATACGATACAAACTACCGTTCAAGTTTGCATGCATTGTGATGACCCCGTATGTGCCAATGTTTGTCCGGCTGATGCCATTACCAAAGATGTATTTGGTGTTGTACATTCCGCTAATACTTCCCGCTGTATCGGTTGTTCTAATTGCGTGATGGCTTGTCCTTTCGGAGTTCCTAAAAAAATGGAAGAAGCTGAGCTAATGATGAAATGCAATATGTGCTATGACAGAACAAGTGCAGGATTAAAGCCAATGTGTGCCACTGTTTGTCCTAGTGGAGCTTTATTTTATGGAACATTAGAAGAAATTGAAGAAAAACGTCCTAATAGTACGCCGGTAAACAAATTTATATTTGGTAAGCAAGAAGTGGTTACCAAGGTAAACATTATGATGCCAAAAGGAAGTACCGAATTAAAAGTTCACTAATAATTGAAGAAAAAATGTCAAAAAAAGATAAAGAGAAACCAGTATGGAAAACAGATTTTCCAATAAAACAAGATGAAGCAACTCATGTTTCAAGGAGAGAGTTTGCAAAATTTTTATGTCTGTTATCCGGAGGATTAGCTATAGGTAACGGTGCTATAGCTGCCAAATCATTACTGTTTCCTAAAAAAAAGCTCAATGAAGAATACTTCGTTTGTGATTCTATAGATGTTCCGATAGGAAAAATGAAAGCCTTTGTGATTAACGATAATCATAAAGTACCATACATACTCATTCATTTAGGAGAAGATAAATGGAGATGTTTTGAACAAAAATGCACCCATTTATCTTGTGCCGTATTGTATGATCATGATCAGAATAAGATAGTTTGCCCTTGTCATAAAGGTTTTTTCGACCCTGAGACAGGTAAAGTTTTACAAGGTCCGCCACCGAGACCCTTACCTCAACTTTCCGTGGTAATACGTGATGGAAAGGTATACGTAACAGATAAAGAAAATGCTTAAAAATCATGAATAATTTTAAAGAAGTTCAGAATTCGGCTAACAATAATAAAATCAATACCTTAATGTCTGCTATTATAGTAGTATTAATATTAATATTAACTTTACAAGTATGGATGATGTACGGAGCCTTAAATAATGCTTTAGATGATAATGAAGCTTTTGCTTGGGCAACATTTGGAGGTTCGGTTTTTCTGTTTTTTTCTGCTGTATTTTTATTAAGATATTTGCCGGAACCACGGACTAACAAAGTAATAGATCCTAATAACAAATATGAATAAGTTAGTTGATAATTATAACAGAATTCATAATTATTTAAGAATTTCTTTAACGGATAGTTGTAATTTTCGTTGTATTTATTGCATGCCTAATGAAAAAATGCAATGTATGCCTTACAATCATCTCATGAGTCCGCAAGAAATTTTCACAATAGCCGAAACTTTCACTAAATATCAAGTAAATAAAATTCGTCTTACTGGAGGAGAGCCTCTGGTAAGACATGATTTTGCTGATATAATCAAGAAATTGTCTAACTTACCTGTAGAATTAAATTTAACTACTAATGGCGTGTTATTACATAAATATGTTACTCTTTTAAAGGAGATAAATTTAAACACGATAAACATTAGTATTGACAGCTTACGAGAAGAAAAATTTAAATTTTTAACTAAACGTAATGCATTTAATCAGGTATGGGATAATATTTTACTTTATGTAAACCAAGGTTTTCATATTAAATTAAATATTGTAATAATGAAAGGAATAAATGAAGATGAAATCAACGACTTTATTTCGTTAACAAAAAACTTTCCTATACAAGTTCGATTTATTGAATTTATGCCTTTTAATGGAAACCAATGGAAAAAAAGTAAGGTTATAACTATGAAAGATATGTTAACGATTATAGATTCTCAATTTTCCTATCAGAAAATAAAAGATAATAATAACGATACTACTAAAAAGTTCAAAGTTGAAGGATACGAAGGAACTTTTGCTTTTATAACAACTATGAGTCAACCTTTTTGCCAGGGGTGTAACAGAATGAGAATTACTGCGGATGGAAAAATGAAGAATTGCCTTTTTGGAAAAGATGAATTTGATATTTTAGGAATCCTAAGAAAGAAAGGAGATATAGAACCTATTATACATTCCTTTTTGAAAAACAAGCATAAAAAGATGGGAGGACAATTTGATAATTTTATGAAATTAAATCCTGATTATCTTGAGAATAGAAGTATGATCAAAATTGGAGGATAATTTTTTCTTTTCGGTATGCGAAAAAAAACCTATTGAAAAATGAGTAATTTTATAACGGTTGATGAATCAAGAACAATTATTTTAAAAGAAATAAATGGGAGACCCTTTATAGAAAAAAGAATAGAGGATGCATTACATGATTATTCGGCTAAAAGGGTATATGCCCCAATAGATGTGCCAAATTTTACTAATTCAGCAATGGATGGCTATGCATTGAGTTATCAAGATATTGAGGATGATAAAGAAATAAAAGTTATCTATACAATTCAAGCAGGACAAACTGAATTGCCTATTTTAGAAAGCGGAGAAGCAGCTCGCATATTTACGGGAGCCATGATACCTGCTGGAGCCGATATGGTGGTTATGCAAGAGAAAGTAAACGTAGAAAATAACATTTTACATTTTCAAGAAGGAAATTATAGTAAGGGTGACAATATACGTTTGCAAGGTTCTCAAGCAAAAATAGGTGATATCCTTATAGCTGAAAATACACGGATTACACCTGCAAGCATTGGAATGTTAGCCGGATTTGGAATTGAAAAGATCACTGTGTTTTTACCTCCTAAAGTAGGTATTATTGTTACCGGAAATGAATTAATTCCTGCTGGTAATCCTCTAAAAAAAGGTCAAATATATGAAAGTAATTCACTTACCTTGCGTTCTGCATTGAAAGAACTTGGTATTGAAACTCAATTTATAGTAAAGATTTCAGATGATCAAGATGAAACCTTTTGCGAAATAAAAAAAAGACTTGCTGAGGTAGATATATTATTATTGACAGGAGGTATTTCAGTAGGAGATTATGATTTTGTAAAAGATAGCTTAGAAAAAGTTGAGATAACTCAACTTTTTTACAAATTACAGCAGAAACCTGGGAAACCTTTATATTTTGGAAAGAGAAATAATCATTACGTATTTGCTTTACCTGGTAATCCCGCTTCGGTCTTAACTTGTTTTTATCAATATGTTAATCCTTTTATAAAAGGATTGAAAGGTGAAAAAAATATATTTAAAGACTATGAAGAAGCTAGTTTATCCAAGGAGTACGATAAAAAGAATAAACTTACAAATTTTCTAAAAGGATATTTGGAAAACGGAATCGTAACTGTTTTATCTTCTCAAGAATCCTATAAAATGAACTCTTTCAGCACCGCTAATTGTATTGTGGAAATAACCGGCGATGAAAGAACAGTTGCTAAAGGCGAAAAAGTAAAGGTATGGCGGATATAAAAATTGAAGGATATATTTGGTTGGAAACAATCAACGGTTTAAAAATTGGAAAAGGAAGAGCCAAACTTCTGAATTATATTGATGAAACGGGTTCTATAGCAGCAGCAGCTAGAGAAATAGGCATCCCTTATAGAAAAGCTTGGGGTATGGTTGAAGAGATGAATGTATTTTCAAATTCTCCTTTGGTTGTAAAAAATTTAGGAGGTAAAAATGGAGGCGGTGCATTTTTAACAATTGAAGGAAAAAAAATAGTTGAAGAATACAAAAAAATTAACGATCAATTTATTTTATTTAAAAAAAATAAAATATAAAAATGGAAGCATATATCCTAGCGGGAGGAAAAAGTACTCGTATGGGGGAGGATAAAGGATTAAAAAAATTAAAAGGTGTTCCTATAATTCAATATATAATTCATACTTTATCTGTTTGTTTTCCCGTAATTAAAATTAATACGGATAATTCCGAATATTTACAGTTCGGTTTAGAACTAATTTTCGATAGGAATAAAAACAAAGGGCCAATAGGAGGAATACAAGCCGCTTTAGAAAATTCAAAAAACGATATATTTATCGTAAGTTGTGATATGCCATTGATTACTCCAGAAGCAATAAAATATTTGTTGGAAAATCACAACAATAATTGGGCAACTGTGGCTAGTTATAATGAAAGAATACAACCTTTATTTGGTATATATACGTACGCTTCTTTACAACTAATAAATAAAAGAATAGCTCATAATCAATTAAAAATGATGGATTTCATTCAAGAGTCTCACTCAGATATTATTGATATGAACAACATACTAAATACAGAAATATTTTCCAATATAAACACACAAGAAGAGTTTAAGAAAATAGAAAAAAATAGAAAAAAATATGAATATTAAAATTTTCGGAAAATTGACCGATATTTTTCAATCTGAAAGTTATCAAATAAAAGAAAAAGTTAATACCGTTTCAAATTTAAAAGAATTATTGGAAAATTATTTTCCCGAGTTAAAAACTTTAAATTATCTGATTATTGTGAATAATACAAACACTAAAGAATCGGATCGGATACCCGAAGGTGCTGAAGTAGCTTTATTACCGCCTTTTTCCGGAGGATAAAAAATATTAACTAAAATTAAAAAATGGATTTTAAAAGATATAATAGACAAATAATTTTACACGATTTCGGAAAAGAAGCTCAAGATAAACTTTTTCGTTCTCGTGTTTTAGTAGTAGGTGCTGGTGGATTGGGATGTCCGGTTCTTCAATGCCTAGCCTCTGCCGGAGTAGGATATTTAGGAATTGTAGATTTTGATAAAGTTGAAATCACCAATTTGCACAGACAAATATTATATAAAGAAGGAGATGTTGGAAAACTTAAGTCCTTAGCTGCAAAAGAAAGACTCGAGGAGACGAATTCCGAATCCACAATTACTTCCTATTCTGAAAAATTGAATGTAAAAAATATAAGTAGCATTATTGATTCATATAATATAATAGTAGATTGCACAGATAATTTTCAGACAAGATATCTTCTTAATGATTATTGTCAAATAAAAAATTTACCATTAGTATATGGAGCAATATATCAATACGAAGGACAAATTGCCATATTTAATGTCGAAAAAGACGGTATGAAGACTAACTATAGAGATTTATTTCCTTTTCCACCTAAACTTTCAGAAGTCCCAACTTGCAATGAAACGGGGGTTTTAGGTACGCTTACCGGTATTATCGGAACTATCCAAGCTAATGAAGTTATTAAACTAATTTCTGGTATAGGCAATCCACTTATACATAAATTAATGATATTTAACAGTTTGGATTATAATACGCGAATGATTAATTTTGCCAAATCAAAAATAAATTCGTCTCCTAAAGATGAAGACGAATTTAAAGCTATCTATTACGAACGTATTTGTGGCATGTTTACAACCATAAATGAAGTCGAGAGCGTATTTCAATTGAAGGAAATACTAAGTAGGAAAAATTCGATTTTGGTGGATGTAAGAAATGAAGATGAAGTACCCAAGATTTCCGGTTTCGATTATATGTTAATTCCCTTGTCTATACTTGAAGAAAAAATAAATATACTTGATGATTACGATTCTATCATATTTGTTTGCAACTCAGGATTACGAAGTAAAAGGGCTATAGAAATAGCTAAAGAAAAATTTCCTCAAAAGGACATTAGACATATTCGTAATGGAATTGAAACTATTAGTTAATTTGAATATTGCATGAAGAAAATATATCCATTTTTAGACGGTGCTATTCCCGTTGAATTTATAGCAAAAAGCATACAGAGCCATACCTTTAAAACCGATATAGGAGGACACAGTATTTTTTTAGGGCAGGTAAGGGAAGATATAATTGAAGGAAAAGAAGTTGAAGGAATTGAATTTACCTCTTATCAAGAAATGGCTATAGATAAATTATCTCAAATTAGAGAAGAAATATTTAAAAAGTATGATTTACTATGCATGCATGTTTATCATAGTTTAGGAATGGTAAAAACAGGCGGAATTTGTTTGTTTGTTTTTACTTCTTCTAAACATAGAAAGCCCGCAATGCTTGCCTGTGACGAGCTTGTAGAAAAAGTAAAAAAAGAACTTCCTATCTGGGGAAAAGAAATATTTACAGATACGAGTTATAAATGGAAAGAAAATAAACTATAAAAATAATGGAAAAACCTTTTATAAGCTCTTTACATATAGGTAAAATACAACGTTTGGCTAATACGGAGTATTCAAGTGCTATTTATAAGAAAAAAGTTACCAGTCCGCAAAAGGTCTCTAAATTAGGAATACTAAGTGATGAGCAAAGTGATAAGATAAATCATGGAGGAGTAGATAAAGCAATACATCATTATGCTTTTGAGAATTATGAATATTGGAAAAAATTATTCCCTGATGCCGATGTTTTGAAGCACCCGGGAGCTTTCGGAGAAAATATTTCTTCATTGGGTATGAATGAAGATACGGTAATGATTGGAGATATTTATAAAATTGGAAGTTGTACAGTAGAAGTAAGTCAAGCCAGACAACCCTGTTGGAAGCTAAATTATCGTTTCCAATATAGCGAAATGTCTCTTAAAATGCAGGAAAGTTTAAAAACCGGATGGTATTATAGAGTGTTAGAGGAAGGTATTATGCAGGAAGGGGATAACATAGAGCTGATTGAAAGACCATATCCTGAATATAGTTTAACATATTTATTAAAAATATTATATAAAAAAGATAATTGTTTAGATAGCGATATACTAAACGATTTAATAAAGATAAAAACATTAGCACTAAGTTGGAAAAATTTGCTTAAAAATCGTTTGGAAAACAAAAAAGTTGAAAATTGGGAAAAACGATTATTTAGGTAAATTAAATTAATGATTAATTTAAATTTAAAATTATGAAACACAAAAAATTAAGGTATTTGTTGTTTTTTAGTTTAGGGAGTTTAAGTCTCTTAACTGCGCAGAAAATCAAAATTGATGGAGAATTGAGAACTAGAGGCGAATTAAGAAGTGGTTTTCGCAAGCCTTTGGCAGATTCACTCGATGCTGCTTATGTGAACAATTTGAGAGTACGTTTAGGGGCATCCTATGAAGAAAAAGATTATAAGGTTAGAATTACGTTACAGGATACGGAAACGTACGGTTCTAACGGAATAAACAAAACCGGTAATTCTTTAGGAGTATATGAAGCATGGGCTGAATATTTCTTTACGCCTCAATTTTCAGGTGTGTTAGGACGCCAAATATTGGAATATGACGATAAACGTTTATTTTCATCCGGTAATTGGAGTAATACTCCTAATGCACACGACCTCTTAAAATTAAAATACGAAACCAATAAATTTAAAGCGCATGTTGGAGGTGGATGGAATAATGCAGCAGATGTACTTTATGAATCCGTATATGATAAGAGCTATAAATCTTTATTCTATACTTGGTTATATAAACCTATAGGGAAATTTACAGCATCTGCTATATGGGTAAACGAAGGATTCCAAAAAGGAGAAGATCCTGAAGAAGTAAAAACTTCAATTTTCAGAAATACAGTAGGAGCCAACTTCAGTTTAGATGATCATAGTATTCCGTTTTCATTCTATGCAACCGGATATTATCAATTTGGATATGACAGAGCAGACAGTAAATTAGATGCTTCTTTATTAGCATTAAAAACTAAATATAGATTTTCAGATTTCATATCGGCTAATTTAGGGGTAGATTATTTCTCAGGTTCTAAATCTTCTTTAGCTAAAAATAAAGATCATACATTTAATAAACTTTATGGGGCTAACCATTCCTTTAACGGATCCATGGAGTACTGGTCAACTTTACCTAAGCAAGGGCTTGTTGATTTATATGGAGGTGTTTCAGTAAAGGCGAATTCTAAATTAAGCTTTGATGGAGGATTCCATACATTTTCAACAGCTGAAAAAATGGAAAACAGAAATAATAAAGATATAGGTTCCGAAATAGATTTATTGGCAGATTATAAAGTTTCCCAATCTTTATCTCTACAAGCAGGTTGGAGTACTTATATGAAAAATAAGGGAACAAGAATATTAAAAGATCAAGTTGGAGTTAATACCCGTTTCCCACAATGGGCTTATATAATGATTACTTTTAAACCGGTATTCTTATCAACTAAAATTGACAAATAAAAAATAATATGGTAAATATAACACATAAAAGTAACACTCTGAGAAAAGCTGTTGCTCAAGCTGTGGTAAAAGTAGGAAGTCAACAAACTATACAAATTATACAGGAAAATAAAGTTCCCAAAGGAAATATATTTGAAATGGCAAAAGTTGCCGGTTTGTTTGCGGCAAAGAAGACAAGTGATATGATACCCGATTGTCATCCGCTTCCGATTGAATATACTTCCATTACTTATGTTATCAAAGGGTTGGAAATTTACATTCATGTGGAAATACATACCATTTATAAAACAGGTGTTGAAGTGGAAGCAATGCATGCTGCTTCAGTAGTAGCTTTGACTATGTATGATATGCTTAAACCTATTGATAAGAATATCGTAATTCAACACATTAAATTATTAGAAAAAAAAGGAGGTAAGTCAGATAAGAAAGATACGTTTGATTTACCCTTAAGTGCATCCATACTGGTTTGTTCCGATAGCATTTCAAAGGGTGATAAAAAAGATCGGGCAGGAAAGATAATTATGGAAAAACTTCAAAATATCGGAGTAAAAGTCGAAGATTATGAGATTATTCCAGATGAAAAGAATGACATACAAGCTAAAGTGAAAGAATATATAGCAAAAGGAATAAATATGATTTTAATAACCGGAGGAACCGGTTTATCTAAAAGAGATGTTACTCCAGAAGCTATACAACCCATGCTGGAAAGAGAAATTCCCGGAGTTTCGGAAGCTATAAGAAGCTATGGACAAAATAGAACTCCCTTAGCGATGTTATCCAGAAGCATTGCCGGGCTCATTGGCAATACCTTAGTAATTACTATGCCGGGTTCAACCAAAGGAGCGGAAGAATCTATTGATGCAGTTTTTCCATCAATACTGCATATTTTTAAAATAATTGAAGGAGCGCAACATTAAAAATTTTATATAACCATGAAACGCAAGTTAGTTTTTTTACCACTGTTAATATTTATTTTAATGGGTATATTATCCTGCAATAAAGAACGAAAAGCTACTGTAGCTGCTGCTGCGAATTTAAGATATGTGTTAGAAGAAATAAAAACACAATATTTAAAAGATTATCCGGGTGCAAATATTCAAATAACTTATGGATCTTCAGGAATTTTAACTCAGCAAATCATAAATGGAGCTCCTTTTGACCTTTTTATGTCTGCAGATACTAAATTTCCGAATAAATTAGAAGATAGAGGATTGACTTCTGCTTCAGCGGTAAATTATTGCTACGGAAAAGTAGCCTTGTGGAGTTCTTCATTGAATCTATCACAAGGGTTATCATCTGTTCTATTACCGGAAGTTAAAAAAATAGCTATAGCTAATCCGAACAATGCTCCTTACGGACTTAATTCAGTAAATGCACTTAAAAAACAAAATTTATATGATAAAGTAAAAAATCGTATAGTTTGGGGAGAAAATATAAATCAAACAGCACAATTTGCTTTTTCCGGTAACGCAGAAATAGGATTTATAGCTTTATCTTTGGCGTTGGCGCCGGAAATGAAAAACAAGGGAAATTATTATGTTTTGCCTGAAGATATATGTCCTCCGATTGCACAAGCAGCTGTTCTTATTAACGGTTGGGAAAAAAACGGAGAAGCTGCACGTTTCTTAGATTATCTTATCAGTTCTAAATGTAACAGTATTTGGGATAAATACGGATATGGACTACCCGAAAAAGAATAAATTCATTGGAAGAAGATTTTATTAACACTCTTTGGCTTACAGGTAAGCTAGCGACCCTATCAACAATGTTTTTATTGATTATAGGATTGCCAATAGCTTATTTGTTGGCTTATACTCATTTCAAGCTTAAGGCGTTGGTTGAAGCTTTAATATGTATGCCTCTAGTTCTTCCACCCACAGTTTTAGGATATTATCTACTAGTTGCTTTTAGTCCTCAAAATGTATTGGGAATATTTTTGGAAAAACATTTTGATACCCGATTAGCTTTTACTTTTGAAGGAATCATTATAGCTAGCATTATAGCGGGTTTACCTTTTATGATTCAAGCGCTTCAAAACGGTTTTTCTTCTCTTCCGAAAAGTTATAGAGAGGCCTCATACACCTTGGGTAAATCTAAAACAACTACATTTTTTCGGGTTTTATTACCTAATATAAAATCTTCTCTTATCACAGGTATAGCGTTAACATTTGCACATTGTATTGGAGAATTCGGAATAGTTTTAATGGTAGGTGGGAATATTCCTGGAGAAACTCGTATTGCTTCTATTGCAATATATGATGAGGTACAAGCCTTAAATTATAAAGCAGCGAATCAATATTCATTTACTTTATTTTTAATTTCATTTATATTATTAACTCTTATTTACAGCATTAATAAAAGCTTTAAATTTAAAACTCTATAATTTTTAATGATATATGTTGATATTGAACATAAGATGCTGACTTCTGAAGGAAATCATCTTTTATCCATTACTGCTGAATTTCCGGAAAATCAATTGATATGCATATCCGGACCATCAGGTATAGGAAAAACTACGCTTCTTAGAATGATTGCCGGATTAACAAAACCCGATCGAGGAATAATTCGAATAGGAAAGCGAGTTTTTTTTGATTCGGAAAAAAAAATAAATATGATTCCACAAAAAAGAAATGTCGGTTTTATGTTTCAAGATTATGCCTTGTTTCCTAATATGACTGTTGAAGAAAATATATCTTTTGCACAAAATAAGGGTAAAGATAGGGTATGGGTTGATACATTAATCAAAGCCTTTGGTTTGGAAGCTTTAAAAAATCAAAGACCAACCAAGCTTTCGGGAGGTCAAAAACAAAGAACTGCTCTTGCTAGAGCTTTAGCTAAAAAAGCTGATATTTTACTTTTAGATGAACCTCTTTCATCTGTAGATCCAATTATGAGACTCAATCTTCAAAGTGAGATTTTAAAAGCACATGCTAATTTCGGTTTTACAACATTATTAGTCTCTCATGATCAAGATGAGATCAATAAAATGGCACAGTATATTTTATATATGAATAGTAACGGCATCAAACTAATAAATCTTGATTAAAATTTTTAATTTGTATGTATTATTTTTTTAAAAAAAAGATATAAATTTTAACTTAATTAGTATTTTTTTTTATTAAAAATTTATATATTTGCTTGTAATGGGTGTTATTTGTTGTATTTTTATTTAATAGAATATAAATCAAATCATGAGTTGATGAAATATTTAATTTTCTTATCATTTATTCCCGGACTATTGATTATCTCTTTTAGTATTTTAAAATTTTTAAATATTATAGGTTGGTCGTGGTACATAATTTTTATTCCTCTGGAAATTTATGTTTTATTAAGTATAATTCTAACTTTTATAATAATTTTATATGTCAAAATTTTTAAGGGATCTCTTGATATAATTTTAGAATCTAAATTTTTTAATTAAAGAATTTATATCCTTATTTTATGTTATTTATTATAAATAACTAAAATGGGATGAAGTAAATGTAAAAGAATTTCATTTATTTTTGTTTTTTAGATAGCTTCTTAATATTCGTCTTATATCTTTATTATCTGATTTTGGAACAATGAACGTAGCAGGGTCTTTTCGTGATCTTTTTGGACAGAATCCAAAACCTTTATAAATTCCGTTTTCAATTAAAACCAATCCCTTTTCATTATTTGTCCTTCCTGGTAGTTTCAGTAATAAGGTATCTTGTGGAAAAGAATTTTTATTCAAATAGAGTTGTACTCGTTGATTATATTTATGTACTGGTTCTTTATTAATGCAGGCACCAAGACATTCATGTATAGTATACTGAAAGCATTGGGTCTTTGATTTATATAATCCATTTATTTTCTGGCAAAGCTTATAGGTTTCCGTTATGCGAAATAAATCTTCCTTACCTTGTTTCAAACTTAAGTAAGAATTGATTTCCTGAGTTTGATTGTCTATTTTTCTCAGTTGTAAAGATATATATCCCTCTTGGGTTCTTTCGGGATATAAGCCATAATAAAAGATGCTATGTCTTTGCGCTCGGTTATAAATAGGCTTATAATATTTTATTTCCTCAGATTCCATAAGAAGAGCTATCAATTCACTCCCTGTAGGTTCATAGGTAACTTTAGAAGCAAAATTTTGAATTTTAATCGATTTACGATCAGTACAGGTAAAATGTTGACTTAATCTTTTTCTGATGTTATTACTTTTTCCAATATAGATTAACCGATCTTCTCGAGTAAAAATATAATATACTCCTGGAATAGTGGGTAATCCTTTGATAATATTTTTTAAATCCTCACGCATGTTCCTACTGTTTTTATAAGATTAATAAAGGGTAATTTTAAAGATAAATTTTTTTATACCATTATCTGTATAATTTCTTTTATGTTGGTAGAGAAACGTTTGGAAAGTCGGGCTTGTTTCATCTTCCATGTTCTTTTAATATCTTGAGATCCTAATTTAAGTTTATCTTCATGATATTTATGATTCAACTTATCTATAATCTTCATAATAGGCTGATGTTTTAAATAAAAATCTTCGTCAAATAAAGAAATTTGTCTTTCCGATTCGGGAATTAATCCTGATACAATAACCCCTGCCTTTTTATATTGATATCCTTTTTTATATATTGCTTTAAGTGCTTTTTGAGCATATTTGCTTACCTCGATGGCAGAATTATGAGGATTGGAAAGTGCTAAAGTAATAGAAGGATGATGTTGAATTAAATCATCTCTGAAGAAATTTGTGTGTAGAAATACAGTTACATAGTTACAACAACTTTTTTGTGCACGTAATTTTTCTGAACATTTCACGGCAAAAGTAGCGATTCTTTCTTTTAAATCCTCTTTTTTATCGATCATGTAATCAAAGGTGCGGGTAGTAGCAATAGATTTTTTACGAGAAGGTAAATCCATATTCAGTTGAGGAATACCCTTTAATTCATTAATCATACGAATTCCTACAATTCCCATTTCTTGGCGTATAAATGTCTCAGGAAAGTTTATCAGTTCATATGCTTTACGAATGCCTCTTGCCTGAAAACGTTTAGTTAGTCTTCTTCCAATTCCCCAGATATCTTCAATAGGCAGCCATTTAAGTGCCTTCTCAATTTTTTCGGGAGAGTCAATTATATATACATGATGTGTTTGTTCAGGATATTTTTTGGCTATTCTATTAGCTACCTTAGCGAGTGTTTTTGTGGGAGCAATCCCTATACTGGTAGGAATACCTACTCCTTTTAGTATATATTTTCTTAAGTTTAGGCAATGCTCCTGCAAATTTAATTGCATATAACCGTTAAAGTTCATAAATGCTTCATCAATAGAGTATATCTCAACTTCGTTGCAGTAACGTCCGATAATATTCATAATTCTATTGCTTAAGTCTCCGTATAGAGGGAAATTAGCAGAATAAATAAATATTTTGTTTTCTTCGAATATCTTTTCATATTTAAAGGCAGGGGCGCCCATGGGTATTCCCAAATTTTTGGCTTCATTGGAACGAGCAATTACACATCCGTCATTGTTTGAAAGTACACAAATAGGCTTACCAATTAAAGAAGGATTGCTCACTCTTTCACAGGAAGCATAAAAGTTGTTGCAATCTAATAAAGCGTACATATTATGAAAACTTTATAATAGTGTGAGTAAGTATTCCCCAAATAATAAAATCGTGATCAGGAGTAATCCGGATAGGTTCATATTCTTTATTTTCAGGTAAAAGAATAATTTCTTTTACTACCCCTTTTTCTTTTACTACCTTTAATCTTTTTAAGGTAAATTCTCCATCTATATAACATACGGCAATATTACCGTTTTTAGGTTCCAACGCTTTATCAACAATAATAAGGTCTCCGTTATAAATCCTCATATCTTTCATAGAATCCCCATTTACACGCGCTAAGAAAGTGGTTTCGGGATCCCTTATTAATTCGTCATTTAGGTTAATGCGTTCGCGGTAGAAATCATCTGCAGCCGAAGGAAAACCTGCTTTGATATCTCCTGCAAACCATAAAGATAAATTATCTTTTCGCTTCATAAGTGCAAATTTATTATGAATTATATTGAAAAAGAAGCGATAAAATAACAATTTGATTTATATTTAGATGATATCAATGATATATTCGTAATAAAATAAAGATTTTTTTATGGTGTGGAGACAATTTCAACGATCGTTTATATCCTGAAAGGAGATAGGGATTGGATTTTTACTACTTAAATCATGGATTACGTGATAAATACATTAAATGTTTATATTTCATTAGAAAACATATGATTAACATAAAATGTTTTCAAATGAATTTTATCGATAAAACTTAGATTAAGTGCCAATCTGAAAATAAAGTAAGTAAATGTAAGGTAGTAGTTGCTCCGGCATGTTGACGAATTTTTACTAATCTTTTATTTAAATAACTTTCGCTATTTGGATATACTTTTTCAGTCTTAAATTTAACGGATATTTCCGGAACATTCATACCTACAGATAGTAAGCGAACTAATTCCAAATCATTATTGGTAAATTCAAACAATCCGCCTTTTTGAGATTTGTTTGTATATATATATATTTTATTTTCATATACATCTTCAATAGCTTTTTTTAATTCTTTTATATAATCTTTATCCTTTGTTATAAAAGCATCTATATTATATTTTTCAAAAAAAGAATTAATAATATGTTGTCTGTCTTCAGTAGAACAAACAATAATTTTAAGATCGGGAAATTCTTCTTTAACAACTTTTATTAGTTCTTCCCCGGATACAATGGCAATGTGTTCTTGATTATTTTTAAATGATAAGTCTGTAATCAATAGTTCATAAGGTAAATTATTAGAAAAAGAATTTCGAATTTTAGAAATGGCATCATCGCAATAATATGCTTGATCGATATGAGATATATTTAGTTCTTCAACTATTTTTTTAACAGCATAATTATCGTTAGAGAAATCCTCTGCAATAAGAATCTTTTCAAACATGATAAAACTTTTTAGTGTTGTATTGTTGTTTTTTGTATATTCTACAAAAATAAGATTATTATTTTAAATAACATATAAAAATTTAGAGATAAAGTTTTGTTTTTTTATTATGTTTTTTTCTATTAACTGTTAGAAAATGATATTATTAGCTTAGCACTCATAATAAACTAATTAATTTTATTTTAATGAAAGATACTATTTTATTCATGGATATAAATTTAATAAAGCATTCATATTAAAAGATATATACGATGTAAGAGTAAATTTATCTATCAATAGAAAGCCTTTTGCCGGGTAAGTATAAAAAGTATTCGAAATTAAGGGAAAAATATAGTGGAGATACTAGAATTATTAAAATAAATGAATTCTATTTTTTTTAATTCATTTTGACTTTATAATGAAGAAGAAAACTATTATAAAATGGCATTTTTATTAAATGAATATATTTTAATAAAAATGCCATTTACAGCAAATTGTTACACATTTTTAGTTATTTACTAAAAAAGTGCTTATTTGGTCAATTAATTGATTGTGTATTCCTTCACGTTCGTTAGTGTCAAATTGACAGGTAGGGACCTGATCTGGTCTTTCTTTTTGAAATAGTTCAATAGCATTATGTTTACAGATAGCCATGAAGCTATAATGAGTAGCTTTATTCAATACTATATGTTTAGTTGTTTTTGAAGGTAAATATTTTATTAAATAGCCGGTTTCTAATTTAGGCGGTATTCTTTCTACAAATGGTCCCGCAGAATATACTAAAACAGGAATTTTTATTTCCGATAGGCTTTTTGGAATAAATAGTCTACCAAATCCTACGTCCAAAATTACAGCTCTTTTAATACGAGGATCCTTCATATCTTTGTCTAATTTTAAAAATTCGGAATTTTCATTAAGTCCCTTCATTTGAGCATTAAAGACATCACAAGCTAACATTATAGGGTATTTCCGACATTCTTTATTGAAAACTTTAGCCGAAGACTTTCCTCCAATGGTTTCTACTGCCGTCCAACCACCATAAGAGTGACCAATAATAGAAATGTTATCCGAATCAATGTGATCTGCAAATTGTTTAGTTTCCAATAAATAGCTAATGGTGCGATGGATGTCTTCCGGGCGAGCCAACATATCTCGGGCTACTTGCGGATCCATATCTTGCAGAGTAGTTCCCGGATGATTAGGCATTGCTACTATAAATCCTTTTTTGCTTAAAGCAGCAGCTAACCAAACATGATTATCCCAAGATCCGTTTAATCCGTGTGAAAAAATAACTAAAGGATAGCGTTCATCAGTTATTTTCGCATCGTAAATTACATTTTCTCCCACTAGGTATTCGCTATCTCCAATTCTTGCAATAGGATGTTTTGCTGAAGTAGGGTATACTAACGCAATTTGTAAGGGGCGTACGTTATCATTTAAATTTAATTCACGAAATCCTGCATTATAAGAATTTATATTTTTAACGGTGGTAGAGTTTGATACAGATTGAGCATAAAAACTAATGGTACCAAGTAACAGCCATAAGAAGCTTAAGATGATTTTATTTTTCATTTTTATTTGTTAAATTATATTTTATTCAATATTATTTTGATCAATGTAAATTATTAGCGTAAGTAAATTTTTTGTATTCTGAATGTTAATAAAGTTCCTTTGTGTATAGTTAATCATATTAAGTTAATTCAGTTAGAAAAAAATAATTTTAAAAACGAGTATAGAGGATTTAAAATATTATGCCAGATAAAAAATAGGCATCACTTTTTCTTAGCAAATTAAGCACATAAAGGATTTTGGTTTCAAAAGTTTAAAGAAATTTACTGAATTAATAATAATTAATAATTTTATTTTACATTATAAATATTTATTCTTTTGCACCTCTCTATAATTAAAATCTTATATAATAATTTAGTTTAAAAAATGATTTTAAATTTAAGAAAAATATTTAAATAAAAATACTGATAGTTGTCAATTTTAGTATTTTTTATGTTTTATTGAGATTAAATTGCTTATTGTTGAATGATTTTTATTACTTGTATTTATTTATCGTATAAAAAAATTGATAATTTTTTTAATAGTTTTTAGGGATATAAAGCAATATTTATCTTCATGAATTCCTATTTTTTATCTAAGAATTAAAATATATTTGCTTAACTTTTAAATAGTTTTAAGATCTAAATTCAATTAAGAATTAAAGAAAATTTAATCAAACCTAGATAAGAGAAATAATAAAATAAACTATCCTATAATACAAAAAATAGAAAAATGGTCTCTTCGGTGAATAATTTCTTTAAACATGATGATATGTTAGTATTTAGTTAGAATAAAACAAAACTTTTAGAGTTAAAAGAAAAATCTTTTAAATTGGAAAAAGGTATTTTATATTTAATCTTCACTTTATTTAAAAACCTAAATTCGAGTAAAAGAAGCGCACGATTTTTTCAATATCTCAAATAAATTGTAAATATCAATTCATATTCTTTAGATATAGAATTATAATGGAAAAAAATTAAGTTTGATACGTTTGGTAGAGAAAGGATGCATATATAATGAAGTATATACTATTAAGTAATAGTTTTTTTAATTTTATATGGATATTTAAAAGCATTTCTGCAATATTTTAAGCGAAAATTATATATAATCGTAAGTGTTCTTTTTGAGAATATACTCTATAACTTATTCTATTATTTGGTGAATACGTTGATATCAATTTGAACAGTCATTTTAATAAAAAGATAAAAAAAAATATTTTAAATAGATTTAAATTCATATAAAAATTTATCTTTGCAAATTGTAATTAAAGAATAAATAATTATGAAAAAGGCATTTGTTTTTCTAGTGTTTATTATAAATATATCTTTTTTTTATAATTTTTCCGGTAATGGAGGAAAAAAAATCGATAATCGACTTATCCGTAAAAATGATGATTTATACGAAATTAAACTCCCATTATTATATTCAGGAAGATATAATCTAGAATCTTATAATGATAAAGAAAAATATTATAAACAACTACCGATCAATTATGATATTTATAATTATAAATTCGATGAGCATAACAGAATAATAAGTATTGAATATGGAAGTTTTATAACAGATATTATTTATTCAGGAGATTTAATTGCTGAAATAAAGCATACAATAGATGATAATATAGCTCGGGAAAAGATTGTTTATAACGCAAATAAAATTCTAGTTTATGATGAAAAAAATAATCTTAAAACAACACTAACTGTTAAAAATAATTTATTAATCAGAAAGGAAACAACTAATGGAACTGATCGTGATATATATAAATACGAATATGACGAAAAAGGAAATTTAATAAAAGATTATTCTAAACTGAATAATTCTAAGAAAATTATATTCAATAGTTATTCCTATAACTTTACTCAGAAGGGAATTTTCAGGTATATAGTTACTCCTCGCTGGATTATTAGCTATATTTTCGGAAATGAAATGACTGCCCTATTTAGTCCTAATTTAATTAAAAAAGTAAATCGAAATAATGAGTATATCTATAATCTAATTTGGGATGATTATCAAGCCGGATATCCTAGCAAGGTTACTTATAAGGAAAATAATTCTAAAACAGTTTATTCGGATAAAATACAATATACTAAGCCTTTACAATGATCATATTATACGCTTTATTGCAAATAGATCAATATTCACATCATTGATATTTTTACATTATGCCTTAATTGTATATAAAAAATTGAAATATTTACATTATATAATAAAATTTTAATAAAAGATTCAAATGTATAATTATATATGCTAACTAAAATTAAATTTATAATTTTATTCCTAGTATTTATATATAATAACCAATTCTTTTTTTTAGACAAAATTTAATTATTAATAAGGTTGTCTTACCGCTCTTATAAAAGTTAATTGAAATAATGTATAAGAGAATCGAATGGATAATAGCTCAAGAAATTTTTAAAATAAAGGCGTTATTCATTAGCTTATTCCTCTTTCATAAATGGAGGATTACAAAGAAAAGACATTGAATCTTATAGATAATGTGACAAAAATTTTCTAGAAGGTGATGTAATGAAAAAAACAATAGTCGAAGAACTTTTTAAAGATGAATCATCAGATTGTGGCGAAATAAAAATTATTATAAATCCCATAATTTATTCAGATAGAAATAATTCAACATAGCTTTGAAAAAAACGCTTGAAAATCCGGGATTTAATATTCCATTAACAACGAGAGGTATATTAAAAAGAAACAGATGTTGTTATCCTAAAAGCAATGATATACTTGCATCGCGTTTCTGGTATAAGAGATATTTTCGATTGAAACAAATAAAGATTTAGATAGTTATTTAATTTTAAATAAATTATCGGCTATTTAAAGAGGCTGAATAAAATGAAAATGGTAAGATATAAATGGGGAGCATTTTAAAATTCTATAGAAAATTATTTCTATCGTAGAAATATTCGACTTTGTTGAACGTTTTTGGAAATAATTTAGAATAATTTTAGAAAGCATTTTCATGATATATTTATAAAAACTCTAAATAGGTGTTTTAACATTTAAAAAGGTCATTAGTGCCAGAATAATTAAGATATACGGCATATTCTAAAATATTCTCTTCTACATTCCAAGTTCCATCATCTTATAGCATCCCGTAGAAGTAGCATAGTTTTTATGGCTTATTTTATCTACTTTACGTTTCTTAGAAATTTCATAATGTTTATACGTAACAATATATATGATTTTGCTAAGTTTCCACTGGAATTAAAATTATCTAAATTCCATTCACTAATAATTTTTTGTTGAAGAGAATAAACAAATAAACAGGTAATTAACGTTATTATTGCTTGAGCAATTAATTAAAATAAAAGCTCTTGCCATAAGCATTAAAAATAGTGTGATTTTTTATATTTTTAAATCAAATTTTGATTAATTATTTTTTTTTAAATAACAATCATTTTATGCTGTAAAAGGAAAAGATAATAAATGCTTTAAATCTTTAATTAGGAACGGATTAGTAATGCATAAATTAGTTATTTAGTAGCTTAACTAATTAATTATATAATAATTTATTTAATATTATTTAATAGTTAATTCATTAAATAAATTACTTAATAAATGATAAAATAATACCTTTCTAAAATTGATCAGAATATAGATATTATAAGGCAAAAACAAAAGGAAAATACTTTTTTCCTTTTGTTTTTTCAAAATTAATAATTTATGGATTTATACCCATTCATTAACATGTTCACCAGTACCCATTTTGATAGATTTTGCAGAAATAGTAAAGGTTTCTGTAAGTGGATTAGTACCAGAGGCATCAAAGTTCTCCTTATACTTTACCACATATCCATCTGTAAAACTTAGATTTTTTAAAGTGGCATCGGAATCTCTTTTTAAAAAGATTACCTTACCATCTTTTCTTTCAAAACTATTAGTCATCCATTCAAAGATGTCGCTTTCTCCTGTAGATTCTACAGTAACTTCTATTCTTCCCCCTCTAGTTTGAGAGGATGGACGTCCTGTTGGGTCTGTTTCTTGGGCTAAAGCATAATTAACATTTAAAATGTTGTAGGTTTTGCCCGCTACTTCTAGTTTGGCTTTAAATGACATAATAAAAAAATTAATGATTATTAATAATAAAATTACTTATATTTATAGCACAAAAATAAATATTTAACAAAATCTTATCTCAATAATTGATGTTAAATATTTGTTAATTTATATTTTTTATTATAAGATGTATTATATAATATATTTAGATATTCAATATATATTATTTAGTTTCTATTGCAATAATAATGGTTAAAAAATATATTTACTTATAGATTTAATTTTTGTAGTTATTATGTGTTTTTTAGGACTAATAGAAAATCAGATTATTAAAAATTCCCTTACATAAGTAACTTCGCTTATAATGTATTTTACGAAATGGTTTATTTTATTTATATTTATTAATATGTCTATATATTTTTGTTAAAAATCAAGTATTTTGATTAGGAATTTAATTGTGAATAATATTTATTATTGACAGAATTTGTAAAATAATTTTAAAATCTAAACAAAAATCAATTCAATATTCAAAATAATAATTTTTATTATTATAATGTAGGTTGGTTTAATAGACATTCACTACGGCAAAGATTATTTTTACAAGAGAGAATTTTGCTTGTAGAATTTTTTTTAAAAGTATTATTGTATACTAATATTATCAAATTTTTTCAGTAGATTTTTGAAAAATATATTATAATATGTTGATATAATCAGTTGTTTTATTACTTAGTATAAATCCAAAAAGGACCTTTTTTTGTCTTATATAAAATATTAAAGCCTTCGATACAATTTTCGCTATTTTTTTTAAGATGTATAGATTTTATTCTTATTTTTTTGTTTTGTATTTCTTGAGTAAATTTATTAAAATTTATTATATCGTCATCATTTTTAGATACAGGGAAATCATATTTATTACAAGTGTATTTTCCAAAATCTTCCATCGTTTTATTTTGTTTTGCTACATCTAATAATAATAAAGCAAATTGATTTTCAGAAATTGATGGTGCTTGACTTTTTGCATTATTAATCGGTTCAAGTTGCTGGGGAGATTCTTTTGGCATTGCTGGAATATGAGCTATAAATTTATCTAAAGGATCTTTCTCTGGTTTTGGTGGTTTATTAACAAATATAGAATCTGGTATTTTTCTACGTGGGATATCAAGAAGGGTAGGTACATTTGTTTTTTCAGGTTTTACATAAATATCTTTACTGGCAATATAGGTTATATCTCCATTAATAATTAATGTTAATCTCTTTTTACCGGGTGTACTGTAGCTGTATATTGGATATTCGGAATTATAATCT
This sequence comes from uncultured Apibacter sp., assembly GCF_946479295.1. Lineage (NCBI taxonomy): Bacteria > Pseudomonadati > Bacteroidota > Flavobacteriia > Flavobacteriales > Weeksellaceae > Apibacter > uncultured Apibacter sp. Next base: position 96,293 of record NZ_CAMLFD010000004.1, on the reverse strand, counting down.
ACTTGACCGGATTCTCCAAAGCTCCATTCCCAGGAAGTAGCTTCTCCAAGATAATCGTAATCAACAGCAAATCTTTGACCTACAGTTACTAAAGTGGGAGCAATGATAATGGGGATTTTTGTAGAATCTATAATTTTATTAATATTTTTTATTTCTAAGGTTTTTTTTAATGTACAGGATTTATTGACTTTTAAAGTGACTATATAAATTCCTGATTTCGAATATTTATGAGAAGGAGAACGGTCATGATTTTTTGGAGAATTATCTCCAAAATCCCATATCCAACTATTAGCACCAGGAGTTAAATCTTCAAATCCAATACTTTCTCCAACTTGCTTATTTTCCGCTTTGATAATAAATTCAATTTGTCCACAATTAATATGTCTAGAATATTTATAAAATAAAATAGATAATCCTATCAAAATAAATAAAATAAATATAAAAAGTATTCTAAAATCTATATTATTTGAATATTTACTTATTGAATTTTTTGGGTTATAATGCATTTTGAAAACTATATTTGAAATATTTTTTTATTTGCTAACTTAGTTAAAATATTTAAAAATATAAAATATATTAATGATTATGATAAATATATATATTAATTTGATTAATTATTTTAATAAATAAAATAATAATTGAAATTATTGTTTATTAATTATTTTTATATTGTTTTTTTAGCTCACATTGTATAAAATTTTTAAACTTAAAAAATGAGATAATTATTTTATATGTAGCCTCTTATATATAAAAATTTATAAGATTTTAGTAATCATAATTATACAGATGCACAAATTTTTTAAGTATCAAATTAATCAAGAAGAGTTTTCGCTAGTTGTTAAAAAAAGGTTCAGAACTAAGAGACTACATCGTTAATCGATTTCCTGCAAAAGCCGGGAATATTGCATTGAGATTTGTAAATGGTAACTTCCAGGCGAAAGGCTGCCAAACCTCGACTTTTAAATTATGGAAAGCTGACAGCGGAAATGGATCTGTTTTGATTAAAACAGGAAAACTAAAAGCTGAAACTTATTTCACAATTCAATTCGGACAAGTAACTATACAAAACATATGCCTTATGCCAAAAGCGGACAATAAATGTTTAAGCGCAAATGGAACAGTGAAAGCTCCCCGGAACAGATACAAAAAAACAAAATTGACACCTGAAAATTTACCAAAAAAGCAAAGAGGGAATGAATTCAGTTATAATGAAAACTAGGCAAACCAGCGTAAAAGCATATATCCGAAAGGTTGAACTTCCACAACGGCAATTTATACAACCAGCAGGAAATAAGAGCCTGGTCTTGGATAAAGATATCATCCAGGAAGTTGTCAAAGAAATTAACCGAATTATGAAATAATGGACGATTATTTTTTTCACAAATATTACAGGATTTATATACACGAATTTCAAAAGAATATCCAGAAATTAAATTCATAGACCAATATAATATCTTGGGTATTTAGGGTAAGTTGGAGAACAAGGTAGACAGTCATTGGCTTATCCTGCTTGTTTAATAGATTTTCAAAATACAGATTATTTTGAACTGGCAACTTAGACACAGTTGGGAAATGTGCCTATCACATTTCAATTAATCTTTGATAACTATAACCAAATTTAGCTCAAATCTCAAAATTCTTTTATTATGAAAGGATTTATAATACCTGAACATTGAACAGAAGCTCCATAATTGTCTAAATGGATTGTTTCTGGATTATTTGAATCCATTCATCAGAATCAATGTGAAAAGCCAGAATAACAATGATATTTGGCTTTGTGTGCGACAATTGATTTAAGCGACATTTTACAAAGATTACATTCACCGGTCATGACAATTATAAAGTAGTAACGTTCGTTTTTGATGGTGGTTTAATAACTAATTAAAAAGTGATAGCTATTGTGAAACCTCTCCTTTTGGAATTACCATAACGTTGATATTCATCTATTGGCCATAATTAAAATGAATGTTATGCTTGGGAAAATGAAGGCGGACTATTTTAGAATCGGGTACATCCGGAAATTTGTAAAGGCTTGTACATCTATACAATATAACGAGCTGTTTTTAATAATTTCCATGCTTGTACGCCATAGAACAAAAATAAATTGCTCTTACATATAAGTCAAGACGATTTTTAGTTGTTGGAAAACCAGAATTTATTCTAATGTAGTATCGTCTGTATAAACTATTTTTGAAATATTAAAAAAAATAAGATCTTCAAAATTTGCATCACTTAATTTTACTATTATCATTATTAAATTGATTGACTGAAAATGCAACATCACCTTTTTATAAGTTCCATTTGCATAGATTCTGTCATTTATAAAATCCATACTAAAACTTTTTCCTATTTGTTCTCCTAACGCATTGAAAACTATAAATAAAATTCCGATTGCTTTAATTTCCTTATTAGCTTTATTATGAATGATATACTTAAAATTATTATATATGCCATCATTGTAATTTTCTGGAATATAATCCTTTCCATACATTGTTATTGTTAAGGCGTTTTTCATTTTTGCCTCTTTTTCGGCTTCAGCTTTTTTGCTTCATCAAGATATTCTTTATACGTTTTTTCAAACTTAACTCCATTTACTACATATTCACCATTTGCTACAAAGTTCCAAAAATATTAAACAATAAGTCCTCACCTAAGGCATCGAAATCAATGTCAGTATATTCTCCTTTATATTTTTCTCAGATTTCTTTAATTTCATCTTTAGCAGTTTCTATAGAGACTTTTTTGTTAATCACATTATTCCAACTGGATAAAATAAGTAAAGTTCCAAATAAACAAAAAATAATTTTTTTTATAATAAGTTATTTTTTTAATTAAAAACCGTACACATTAGCTGGCTGTTATAAAGTCAATTATTTCTCTTCGTCTTACAAATAGAGCGTCTTACAAATGGGGTAAAATAATTTCGCAAAGTTCCGGAATGTAATAATGTCCGTCGGCAAACCATGCTTTGTACACAAAGTAATCATATGGAAGGTTAAGGAGCATTTTTACCGCTTCATAAATATATTTTTTTAGCGATTGTGCTAAAACCTCCGGATCTACAATGTTTGTATGAAAATGCTCCAGTTTTTATTTTATTGCTATATTCATCGCATACCTAATTTTAAGATTAAACTTAAACGAAGTATCGAATCTTCAATCTTTATCACCCCCCATAAGAATATTTATCATTCTTTATAGTATTTGGCGATTGTTATCTTATTTTCTTTGGAATCGTAAGAACCGGAACCGGTTGCAGAAGGTAGTCGTCATTGTTTAAAGTTTTAATAATAAGATTTTCCGTTCAATTTTGGAAGAATTTGGCTCTTTAGATTTTGATAAAGAAACCAATGCTAACGATACCTCTTTTAGTCTAATATACTTGATGTGGCTGAGCCTTGGGAAGTGTTAAACAATTTGCCACACCCTTATCAGAATTCAATTCTACATCTCTGATAAAGTGGTTATTCTCTTTTATGTCTTGTGAATTTTTTAATAATGCTTTTCTAACAGAATAATCAGATATTCAATAAACGTGAATTACCTCATTGGAAATCATCAAAAACTCATTTCTCTTTTAAAACTTTTAACAGTATCAATTAATACTTTTTTTAGTCCATTTTTTAATGCTAAAAACGTTAAAAATTTCCTTGAAGGCATGCACCGATAATACATAAGTCTGCATTATATATTTTTTTAATTTCCAATTTTCCTATCATTTATATTTTTATGTTATTTTAAAATATTTCTGTATTTATATTTTTGACTAAAAGTTTCAATTGAGGTTTTTCTAAATTTTTATTAACTTGATGTTTGAATGAATTATGAGTATCTCTATTTGAATGCCTTGCATTTATATAAAATTGTTATGGAATAAATTCTTCCATTACTAAATAACAATTAATGCCTCCAAATCCAAAAAATGATATGGCATCACTTCTAGGTAATTCCGTTTTCCATAATTAACATTTATCAATAATAAAAAAGGAAAATTTTTTATAAGCTAAAATATACGCTGAGAAAAATTGCTTAAATACTTAAAATTCTAGACGAAGTCATTAAAAATATTATTGATTAAGGAACTTTAAATTTTATTACCAATACAGCTAATAGCTATGAATCTTCAATAAGTCATCGATAAATACTCTATATATAAAATTGTATAGTTTTATACAGAAAAGCAAAGACTCTACAAAGAGAAATAAACCGTATGATTCCGAAAAAAATGAACGAATAGAGAAGCTGCTGAATAAAAATATTACTAACTTTTTATTTTTAGTTGAAAAATGAAAACTTATTTTGTTATCATTTATTCTTTAAATACTTTATAAAAAATATATAATTTAATATAATAAAAATCAAAAGAATAAGTTAAAATAGCTGATATTTATCCCATATATAAGAATAAATAAAAACCCAATGATCAGCTTCTTTTTTATACCATACAGTATAATAAATATTTTGATCTTTCTCCCAAGTAACTTCTTTAATCATTATAGGTTTTTCTCTTTCTTTTTCATTAAAAAAATTATATAATTCTATTCTAAACTCTGATCTCAAGCCTTTATTCAATAAAAAGTCTTCTTCTTTAAGAGGTTTATATTTTTCTTTAATTTGATCGAGCGACCAGTTTTTAACTTCTTCCGGATTTATATATTTCATTTGCATAAAATTTATATCTTTTGGATAGTTGATTGTTTCAGAATCATTAGTTTGCTTAGATCTAGTACAACTTAAGCTTATTGCCAAGAATAAAAAGATTATAATAATTTTCATATAATATAAAATCTATTATTAGTTAACATATTATTTAATTGCTTTAAGATATTAATCTAAATGACGATCTTTAAGTTTATTCCCAACATACCATAATGCTTAAAATCATATAAAAAACTCCATTTAGTCTATAATCTGTTTTATATTTATCAAATACATAGCAAATACAATCAAATTTATTATTTAACGAGTATTGTCTATAATTATTTCCATTTCGAGCATGCGCAACTATTTTAATATCTACAGTATTTAAATTTGTTACTTCATTTATCCAATTAATAGAACTTTTTAGAAATCTAACAGGCCTAATTTTGTTAACATTTACTTTCAAGTAGGAGATATTCTTTGTTCATTTAATACCAAAATTTATGGCAAAAATAATATTCTTATGCCTTAAAACAAAAGTAGAAACACTTACTACCATTAACTTAAAATATCTTCTCAACTTTCTACAGATAATCATTAATCATTTCATAGAATTTTATGTTTAATTATCAAGAAGTTAATCTGATAATCCAATTATATTTCCATCTTTCCTGAATAAGAATGATATTTTTTGTTTCATCATAAATAATACTTATTCTCTCAGTTTTTTAATATTCAACCACAATTCTATAAATTATTAAAAATTTAATAGAAAAACATGAACTAATAAAAATAACTATTTACCTTATTTTGATAAGTATTATAACAAGAAAAATTTATTATAATTAACATTTTGTATAAAATTAGATTGGGTAAAAGACATGTAAATAATAGTAATTAATATTTAATAATTAATTTTTTTATCAATTATTGCATCTTTAAACAAAAGATAAACTAAATTTTACTTAAAAATTAAGGTTTATATGAAAACACAATTAGAATTTCAAAGATTTCAGTTTTCCAAATTTATTATTAGATGAATGTATAATTATTGACATTACTCTCTAAGAAAAGACGGATATTTATCATTTTATTTATTAAGTTGAACCCTATATATGATATAGGGGGATAGGGTTAACATTGGCTCTTATTCTATAATTTTTTTAAAACTTATATAAAATTTTCCAATATTTATAAACCTAAGAAAGAGGTTAATTATAAAATTTATTTATATTCAAATCTTCTAATTAAAAAAAGAGAAAAATATAGCATTTTATACGTTCGGTTATTTATAGATTTTGCAAAAGTTTTACGGATAGCAAGGAGAAAATATTATAAATCTTTGTTAGGGATTTTTCACCAATTTTGAAGACTCATACATTAGAAAAAAACATTCATTTATGAGTTTTTTATTAAGTGAATTTTATTGAGGTCTATTATTATGACTTAAATTGGTCAGTGATTTTTGTGATTTGAGAATAGTTAAAATAGATTATTAGTGTTCTTTGACTTTAAAAAAACGTTTCTCATTTTAGTATTTTAGATTGATAAAAATAAAAGGCATAATTATGACATTACACCTTTTACAATATTATCTATTTTAAATCAAAAAATAGTTAAATTTTATTTAATGATATAAAAATGTATATCTCTCGTATCTCGTATAAAATTATCTAATTGGAGAACTGTTTGGACATCGGTATTTCCTCGATCAGTATCTTTAGGACAAAGTTCTTTATATCGTGCAAATGGTCGATTACCGTTACTTTTATCTCCACCTAATTCTTCATATTTACTAGCAAAATCACTACCCTTTAAAGTATAAAGTTGTTTCCAATTATCTAATGTTTCTGCTAAGTATTTTTTACCTGCATCACATTCAATTTTTTCCAAATTAATTGTAGGAAACGCATATTGATTAATTTCAGCCAGTTTTATTGGCTTATTAGGAAAGCTTATTTCAAGTTTTCCCCCCTCATCGTTTAAGAACTCGGAATATTCATTTTTTAAAAAATTGATATATTCTTTTTCGCGGTAAACTTTAGTTCTACTATCTTGATAAGTCTGATTTTTATAGATATTTTCATGAATTTCTTTGGGCATTTTTTGGTCAATAGAATAGTCAAATTTATTATGTTCGTCTTCAATAAAAATATCATTAACAACTTTTACAGGAAGCTCAACTTCTTCTTCCTCACCATTAAAAATGATAGGAATTTTATGTAGAGTTTCTTCATAAAACTTTTTATAATCTTCTTCACTAGTATTGTCAGTGGAATAGACAATAGTGTGTAACATATAGTTACTTTGGGTTGGATTAATAAATCCTTTGCCAGAAAATTTAGCCGGTTTAACCACAAAGTCAAACGATTCATTATTATAAGCTAAATTATGCTTACCATATTCGAAAGTGTACTTAGTTTTAGAGTTAGCTGGGATTGCTAGTTCTTTACCATCAATGGCAATGACAATTTCATTTGCAGTAGGGTTATCAATCACTCGAACGACCGAAGTTGGACCACTAGAACAGCTACAAAGCGTAACCCCACAAGCCAATAAAAGAAAATATTGTATTATTTTCATCATATTCATTTATTTTAAAATTAAGATATTTTAAAATTAAGGGGAAAATAATTTTATCATTTTAAAATTATAATAAATTATTTAACTCTTCTTATTTAGTTAATTAAAATAATTTATTAAAAAATTTAAAAAATATTATTTTATATAATTACACATTTTAAATTACTGTTTACATTGCCGGCAGCATAATTTTGAGTTATGTAATTACATTTACTAAATAAAAAAAGTCTAAAACCTATATTGTATGGGTTTTAGACTTAGTGGTCCCACTTGGGCTCGAACCAAGGACCCTCTGATTATGAGTCAGATGCTCTAACCAACTGAGCTATGGGACCATTGTTATTTTGCGTTTGCAAATATAGGTATATATTTTGTTTCTACAAATTTTAAAGGAAAAAAATAAAGGCTATTTATACAATAAATAGCCTTTCTATTTCATTTTCAGTTAAATAAAATTTACTTTCCTAAGTAAGATTTTAAAATTTTACTTCTACTAGTATGCTTTAATCTACGTATAGCTTTTTCTTTAATTTGTCTAACTCTTTCTCGGGTAAGGTCAAACGTTTCACCTATTTCTTCTAAAGTCATAGGATGTTGGCCACTTAAACCAAAATATAAACGAATTAAATCAGCTTCTCTCTGAGTTAAAGTGGAAAGAGATCTTTCAATTTCAATTTGAAGAGATTCCAGCATTAATTCTTTATCAGGACTTGGAGATTCTCCTGAACGTAAAACGTCATATAAATTAGAATCTTCTCCTTCAACTAAAGGTGCATCCATAGATAAATGACGCCCTGAATTTTTCATAGATTCCTTAATGTCATCCTCACTCATATCCAACACCTCACTTAATTCAGCTGCAGAAGGAGCCCTTTCGTGTTCTTGCTCAAGGTGAGCGTATGCTTTATTAATTTTGTTAATAGAACCAATTTTGTTTAAGGGCAGACGTACAATTCTTGATTGTTCTGCTAATGCCTGAAGAATGGATTGACGTATCCACCAAACGGCATAAGAAATGAATTTGAAACCTCGAGTTTCATCAAAACGTTTTGCAGCTTTAATTAGTCCCAGATTTCCTTCATTAATTAAGTCAGGTAAACTAAGCCCTTGATTTTGATATTGCTTAGCCACAGATACAACAAACCTTAGATTTGCTTTAGTTAATTTTTCTAAAGCAACTCTATCACCCGCTTTAATTCGCTGTGCCAAATCAACTTCTTCATCAGCAGTAATCAGATCCACTTTTCCAATTTCTTGTAAATACTTGTCAAGAGATGCAGTTTCTCTGTTTGTTACCTGCTTAGTAATCTTTAATTGTCTCATTTAATAGTAACTATTTTTTATCTTTAAAAAAAGTAGACGAATAAAATTAATTCATCTACGTATTATTTAACCTTATATTTGTATATACGAAAAATAATACGAAAAGGTTACAATGCTTTTATTAATTTGTTATTATTTGGAATAATCTTGTTAAATTGCAAAGGATAATTAAACTAAAAATTAAAAATTTATCTTGAATGATAACCTTAATTCAACTGCAATATGTATTAACTGTTGCTGAGTATAAGAATTTTACGATCGCAGCAGAAAAAGCTTTCGTAAGTCAGCCCACTCTGAGTATGCAGATTCAAAAGCTTGAAAAAACATTAAGAGTTGAGCTTTTTGATAGGACAACAAATCCTATAAAAATTACTCCCATAGGAAAAAAAATTGTAGAACAGGCTAAAATTATTTTATCTGAAGCAAGTAAATTATCTCAAATTGTTGAGGAAGATAAAAAAAGTATGAATGGAACGGTTGTAATAGGGATTATTCCTACAATAACACCTACCTTAGTGCCTCTTTTTTATAAAACATTCAAGAATAAATATCCGGAATCCGATCTCGTAATTAAAGAGTTAAAAACTGAAGATATCATAAAAGGAATTAAAAAAGGAAATTTGGATTTCGGAATTGCAAGTTCGCCTATACATGATAATCAGATTATAGAAAAACCTATATATAAAGAACCTTTAGTTGCTTATGTTTCATCAGGAGATACAACCTTGTCTAAAAAAACAGTATTAAGTGTAGATGATTTAGATTTTAATTATCTTCTAATGTTGGAAGAAGGGCATTGTTTCAGAGATGTAGTTTTAGACCTCTGTAAATATAGAGATACAATTAACTCAAATATAAAATTGGAGGGAGGAAGCTTTACCACACTTATAAATCTTGTGAATGAAGGTTTTGGATTTACTATTCTACCTTTAATGGAGTCAGAAAATTTATCGGACGAAGAAAAGAAAAATATAAGATACTTTTTTTCTTCGCCATCTAGAGAAATCTCATTAATTTATTCAACCAATCAAATTAGAACGACTTTTGCAGATAAGTTTGTTGATTTAATAAAAAGTATTTTAAGAGGAAAATTATTTTTAGAGGATAAGATAGAGAACAAACCGCAAATAAAGGTTATATAAAACCATTGACTAATTAAAATGTTCTTTAAAACTAGACTTAATATCGATATAAGTAAAATACTAAGGAAAAATTAATAATTTGGCTCAGATTTAAAATTTTAAAAGCTAAAAACCATTATATAGTTAAAATTAATATTTATAAGCATATGATTGAAACAGATATTTTAATAATAGGAGCAGGTCCGACAGGGCTTTTTGCAGTATTTGAAGCTGGGTTATTGAAATTAAGATGTCATATTATAGATGCTCTTCCAAGCATTGGAGGACAATTAAAAGAAATATACCCCAAAAAGCCAATATTTGATATTCCCGGATATCCTTCAGTTCAAGCGGATGAATTAGTTAAAAATTTATATGAACAAATCAAACAGTTTCAGCCAGGATTTACCTTGAATGAAACAGCAAAAACTATAGATAAGCAGGCCGATGGAACTTTTATTGTTACCACAGATAAAGGCACCCAACATCATGCTAAAGCGGTTGCTATTGCAGCTGGGTTAGGAAGCTTTGAGCCCAGAAAGCCTTTGATAGATAATATAACAGATTTTGAAGAAAAAGGAGTTGAATATTTTGTAAAAGAGCCGGAAAAATATAAAGATAAAAAAATATTGATCGCCGGAGGAGGAGATTCAGCCCTTGATTGGACAATATTTTTAGCGGATATAGCTAAAGAACTTACTTTAGTTCATCGAAGGAATGAATTTAGAGGTGCATTAGATTCAGTGGAAAAAGTACAATTATTAAAGAATCAAGGTAAAGTAAATTTAATTACTCCGGCAGAAGTTGTAGGAATTAAAGGAAACGGAAAAGTAGAATCATTGGTGATTGAAAAAGAAGGGCAAACTTTCGATAAAGAAGTAGATTATTTTATACCCTTATTTGGCTTGACCCCAAAATTAGGCCCAATAGCTGATTGGGGATTGGAAATAGAAAAAAATGCGATCAAGGTAAACAATGCATTAGATTATCAAACAAATATTGAAGGAATTTATGCAATTGGGGATATAAATATTTATCCGAATAAATTGAAATTAATTTTATGTGGTTTCCATGAAGCAACGTTGATGTGTCAAAGTATTTATAATAAAATATATCCGGACCGTAAATACGTTTTAAAATATACTACCGTTGGTGGCGTGCAAGGATTTGACGGAACTATAAGAGAAGCAGAAAAGCCAGTAGTAAAATCAATTCAATAAAAATTCATAGTTATTATTATGTCAGATATTACAATAACTATCACCGATAGAGAAGGTAAAAAACACATAGTATCGGCTCCTACCGATATGTCTATGAGTTTAATGGAATTAATTCGAGCATATGAATTGGTGCCAGAAGGAACTATAGGTATTTGCGGTGGAATGGCCATGTGTGCCTCTTGCCAAATATATATAATAAGCAAGAATGTTCCTTTGCCCGAAAAAGGAGACGAAGAAGAGGCTATGCTTTCAGAAGCCTTTAATGTTAAAGATAATAGTCGTTTAGGGTGTCAAATTCCTATAACCAATGAACTTAATGGATTAGAATTTCAAATCGCTCCATTTCATTGATGCGAATATTTTATAGTTGTAAATGATTGAAGAAATTATTGAGCTAAAACCTTTTTTAGATGAAAAGGTAGAGAAATATAATACTAAGCAATTTATAGAAACAGATCCCATACAGATTCCTCACCTATTTCAAAAAAAAGAGGATATTGAAATATCAGGTTTCCTAACCGCGATTATTGCATGGGGAAATAGAAAATCTATCATTAAGAATGCGCATAAAATAATGCAATACTTAGATTATTCTCCCTATGATTTCATAATTAATCATACCTCCCAGGATTTAAAAAAAATTGAAGGCAGTGTTCATAGAACTTTTAATTCTACGGATCTACTTTTTTTTATTAAATCGCTGCAAAATATTTATAAATATCATGATGGGTTAGAAAATGTATTTTCAGCCACAAAAGAAGAAGAAAATACATATTTTTTGATAGAAAGATTTAGAGTAATATTTTTTGAAATTGAACACTTGGAAAGAACCAGAAAGCATATAAGTAGTCCTTCAAAAAACTCATCAGCAAAAAGAATAAATATGTTTCTAAGATGGATGGTACGGAAAGATTCAAATCATGTTGATTTTGGTTTATGGAACAAGATTTTGCCATCCCAATTAGTTTGTCCTCTGGATGTTCATTCGGGTAACGTTGCACGATCCTTAAAATTATTGAATAGAAATCAGAATGATTGGAAATCTGTATCTTATCTTATGAAAAATTTAAAAATATTAGATGCAAACGATCCTGTTAAATATGATTTTGCATTGTTTGGATTAGGCGTTTTTGAAGGTTTCAATCAATAAGTTGACAGAGTGATAACAGTAATGGCTACTAATGCCAGAACCAGTCCTACATAATTCAACGAATTCATTTTTTCTTTAAAAACAATAATTCCAACTAAACTTCCCAATAGGATTACCCCTAAATTCATAGAAGCAAAAACTATCGATGGATTATTTTTGAAAACTTGATGTGCTTTTAAATAAAAATAAACATTTCCAAAGTTAAAAATTCCTAAAGTTAATCCCCATAAAACATCTTTAAAAGTATATTTTATTTTCTGTGCAAAAGTAATGCAGCTACCTACCACAAATGAGCCTAAAAATATAAATAAGGTAGATGTGGTAAAATCAAATTCCTTATTTACAGCAATTAATTTATATAAAATATTAATAATACCCAGACCAAAAAAGATGAGAACAAGTAGATATAATTTATTAGAAGGGAAAGTATTATCTCCTTTTTTAGCGTAGAAAATAAATATTATAGAGATAAAACCAATGATTAATCCAATTATTTTATGAAGATTATAAGACTCTTTAAAAAATATAAAAGAAGCTGTAACTGTAATTAACAAGGACATTCTTTGAGCAATGTCAGTTCGTGCTATACCCGTATATTTAATGGAAGCAGCAATTAACATAAAAACAACAGGCATTAAAATGCTCATGGCTAAATATATAATCCAAGGCGCAGAAGAATAATTTAAAGAGGCAAGGTTCGGTTTAAAAAGTAAATAACAAAATAATGCAGAAAATAAATAATTGTAAGTAATAATGAGTGTAGCCCCTTTTGGATTTGAACTTTTATTATAAAATTTTAATAATACAGCTACAATAATATTGAAAAAAATACTAATTATAATTTCTTTCATAATTTTTAAAATTTATCAAAAATACGATTCTAAATTAGATTTTTCTCTAAAATGGTTAATAATAACTTAATTTAATTAATAATCTTATATTAAATAAAAAGTTAACTAATGTATTATGTGTGTTTACTTTATTTTTAACTGAAAGTCAATAGTATAGCTCGAAAATACTTCAAATTAATATTAATTAGTTTTCATAAAAAAATAAAATTAAAATACGAAATCCTTTATGAATTTTAACAAAAAAATTTTAGATTTACATTCTTTTTACTAAAATATATATATGAATTTACAAGATTTAGACCAGAATTGGATTGAACAATTTGACAAGCCATTGGTAATAGCAGGACCTTGCAGCGCTGAAAGTGAAAAGCAAATGATGGAAATAGCAGAAAGAATGGATCGAAATTATATGCAAGTGTTCCGAGCAGGGATATGGAAGCCTCGTACAAAACCCGGAAGTTTTGAAGGAGTGGGAGCTATTGGTCTTAATTGGCTAAGAAAAATAAAGGAGGAATTCAAAATGCCTGTGGCAACAGAGGTAGCTAATGCTTCTCATGCAAAATTAGCCTTGGAGTTTGATATAGATTATCTTTGGATTGGAGCAAGATCTACAGTAAATCCATTTACCATTCAAGAAATTGCAGAATCTTTAAGAGATACTGATAAAATTGTTTTGGTTAAAAATCCGGTAAATCCTGATCTAGACTTATGGATTGGAGCATTAGAAAGGCTTGCTGCTCAAGGAATAAAAAAAATAGGTGTTATTCATCGAGGTTTTTCCTCTCATAACAAATCCAAATATAGAAATAATCCGCAATGGCAAATAGCCCTGGAACTTAAAGATCGTTTTCCTAATATTCCAATTATTGGAGACCCCTCTCACATAACAGGAAGAAGAGATTTAATAGCTGAAGTTGCCCAACAAGCGTTTAATTTAGAATATAACGGGCTTATGGTTGAAGTGCATAATAACCCTGACGAAGCTTGGAGCGATGCAAAACAGCAAATTACACCGGAAGCATTAAAAGATATTTTGGTTGATATTACCCTACGTAAAAAGAATGATAGTTCAGATGCTTTTTCAACAAAATTAAACAGATTCAGAGGAGAAATCGATGAGCTAGATAACCAATTGTTAGGATTATTAGCAGCGCGAATGGAAGTAGCTAAAAAAATAGGAACGTTAAAAAAGGAGCATAATGTAGCCATTTTTCAACCGGACAGATGGAACGTATTAAAAAAATTAGCTATACGCAATGGAGAAAGAATGGGATTATCTGAAGATTTTTTAGAACATCTATTAGTTTCCATTCATAAAGAATCTGTGGAGTTGCAAAATAAAATCATGGAAGAATAACAATATATACAAGAGAATAAGTTATAATGCATCATCTTAATTATGATGCATTTTTTATATTTTTGAATAATGAATGAAGCTATAATACTCAAATCCACGGGAAGTTGGTATCAATTAAAAGACATAAATACAGGGAAAATTTATGATGCTCGCATTCGTGGTAAATTTAAGAAAGAAAAAATTAGAAATACTAACCCATTGGCAGTAGGGGATAGGGTGCATTATGAGCTCGAGGATAATAATATTGCTTGGATTACAAAAATAAATCCAAGAAAAAATTATATCATACGTAAATCAGTTAATTTATCTAAAGAAACGCATATTATAGCTTCCAATATAGATTTAGCCTGTATAATATTTACCTTAAAATATCCCCAGACTTCACTCGGTTTTCTAAATAGATGCTTGATTACTTGCGAGGCCTATCAAATTCCTACTTTAATTGTATTTAATAAAATAGATTTATTATCTGAAGAGGATGTAAAAGAATTGAATGAAGTTGAAAATATATATCATTCTATCGGATATGAAACTTTACGAATATCTGCTGTGAATAAAATAAATATGGCAGAATTAAAAGAAAGGATCGTAAATAAAATTACAGTATTTTTAGGACATTCAGGTAGCGGAAAATCATCCACAATTAATGCATTACAAGAAAACTTAGATCTAAAAATAGCAACTATATCCAATTATAATGAAAAAGGCAAGCATACCACTACATTTGCCCAAATGTATGATTGGGATTTTGGAGGGAGTATTATTGATATTCCCGGAATAAAAGAATTTGAATTAGTAGACATTCATAAAGAGGAATTACAAGATTATTTTCCTGAAATTTTACGTGAAAAGCATTCTTGTAAATATAATAATTGTATACATGTTAATGAACCTCAATGTGCAGTAATAGATGCTGTGAAGAATGGTAAAATATCTGAAAAAAGGTATGCACATTATTTAAAATTAATTGAAGAATTAAAAAGCTAAAATCTTTTAATATTTTTGTATTAATAAATAATAAATTCGTTGGTTAATTTAATTAATAAAAAATAAAAAAGTCGGATTTAAAAAAATCCGACTTTTTTATATGCTGAATATAATTTTACTTAATTTACACCACCACCTAAGGCTTTATATAAATTAATAGATGCTTGTAATTGTTGAAGTTTATCATTTACTTGATTTAGCCTAGCGCTTAATAAGTCTCTTTCTGCATTTAACACTTCTGTATAATTTGCATCACTGTAAAGAAGTAATTGTTTGGTATAGTCTACTGATTTAACCAATGAATTTATCTGCAAACCCCTGTCATAATCTTTACTTTTTGCTTTTTCATATGCAAATAAAGCATTAGACACTTCTACACTTGAATTTAAGACAGAATTCTTAAAATTAAGTAATGCCTCTTCTTGTTGAGCTTGTCTCATTCTCAACTGGCTTTTTAATTTTCCTTGATTAAATATAGGTTGGGTTAAACCTCCTACAACTCCGGCAAAAAGGTTAGAGTGATCAAAGAAATTATCTAAATTCTTTAAGGTAGAATATCCTGCATTACCGGTAATTGTTAAAGAAGGATATAATGAAGCTTTAGCCACATTGGTATTTTCAAAAGCAGCACGATAAGCATATTCATACATCATGACATCAGGTCTTTTGGACAATAGTTGAGCTGGTATTCCATAGTTAAATTGAGTAGGAACGGTTTGTTGTGCCATGGTTGATCTTTGTATCGGTCCCGGAGTTCTTCCCAATAAATAACAGATAGTGTTTTCCATGGTTTTAATATTCTTTTCCAAGTCTGGAACACTAACTTGGGTAGCATATAATAAAGCCCTGCTTTGTTCTACTGCTGCCCCAGTTACAATATTAGCTTCCTTAAGGTCCTCCATTGTTTTAACATTATCTTCCAATAATTTTATAGTACTTAAGGTTATATTCAATTGCTCATCTAAGGCAATAAGAGAATAATAATTGTTCGCAATATTTGCAACCAAAGAAGTTTGAACTACTCTCTTATATGCATCACTTTGAAGGTAAGAAGCTAATGCAGATCTTTTTGCACTAGTAATTTTCCCCCAAATATCCAGTTCCCAACTTGCGGATGCTCCTAATTGAAATACTTCAGAGTGGGTTTTAACACCATTTCCTTGGACAGTATTTAACTTGCTGTTCGAATAGGAGGCATCAGCATTCAATGTTGGCAAATAACCTAATTTGGCTGAACGAAGTGCAGCTTCAGATTGTTTTATCCTAGCAACAGCTATTTGTAAATCATAACTATTCTGAATACCCTCATTAATTAAACTTTGCAAATTTTCATCTTTAAAGTAATCTTTCCAAGGGATATCAGCGATCGTAGTACTATCTTTGATAGGCATATCCCTATACAGGCTATTATCAGTTATCTGAGGTCTTTCATATTTAGCGGTAATACATGATGAAAATACTACTGTAAATAATAATAGGGATGTATATTGAATCGGTCGAATTTTCATTCTTAATTCTTTTATTTTGTTATACTTATTCATCATCATCATCATTTTCATTATTTTGTTCTCTTAAAACTACAGAAGGTTTATGAGTAGCCTTTTCTTGTAATGATTGGAATACAGCGAATAACATAGGCGTTACTACTAAACCAACAACAGTACCAATTAACATACCTCCAATAGCAGCTGTACCGATAGAACGGTTACCAACAGCACCTGCACCAGTTGCAACCATTAATGGCAATAATCCGAAGATAAATGCAAATGAAGTCATTAAAATTGGTCGTAGACGAGCAACAGCACCTTCAATCGCAGAATCAATAATACTCATACCGTGTTCTCTTCTCTGTACTGCATATTCTACAATCAGAATTGAGTTCTTTGCTAATAAACCTATAAGCATAATCAAACTTATCTGTAAGTAGATATTATTGGTTATTCCGAATAATTGAGCGAATAAGAAAGCTCCTGCTAATCCGATAGGTAATGATATGATAATCGCTAACGGTAATATATAGCTTTCGTATAATGCAGCTAATAAGAAATAAACAAATATTAAACACAATAAGAATATATAAACAGTTTGAGATCCACTATTATTAACTTGTTCTCTTGTCATTCCGGAATATTCAAATGAATACCCTTGAGGAAGAGTTTGTTTAGCTACCTCTTCGATAGCTCTAACAGCATCACCTGCACTGTAACCTGCATTAGGTTGTCCATTTACAGGGATGGATTGATAAAGGTTAAAACGTTGTAGTGATTGCGGACCGTAAACTCTTGTTAAAGTTATAAATGCGGAAATAGGTGCCATTTCACCATTGTTATTTCTTACAAACATTCCATTTAGATCTTCTACATTTTTTCTATATTTCGGATCCGCTTGAATCATCACTTTATATTGCTTACCGAACTCGTTATAGTTGGAAGAATAAATTCCACCAATATATCCTTGTAAAGTAGTTAAAATATCTGTTACAGCTAAACCAGCTTGTTTAACTTTAGCTACATTTACGTCAATTCGATATTGAGGATAGTTAGGGTTAAATGAAGTAGTTGCATACATAATTTCAGGACGTTGATTCAAAGCTCCTAAGAATTTACCGCTAACTTCATAAAATTTACGAATATCTCCCCCTGTTTTGTCCTGAATTTGGAATTCAAAACCGTTACTAATACCAAAACCTTGTAGGGTAGGGGTACCGAAGAATATAATTCGTCCTCCTTGGATAGAGGCAGTTCTCATAAAGAGTTGCTTAACTACATCATCAATTTTAATTTTTGGACGTTCTTTCCAAGGTTTTAATTTAATTAAGACTACTGCATAGTTTCCACCCGCACCACTAATAAAGCTGGTACCGTTAATCTGTGCCACATTAGATACACCATCGATTCCTTTAGCTAATTCATATACTTTACTAGCTATTTCGGTAGATTGTTCAAGAGTGGAAGCTGGCGGTAAACTTATATCACCAATAATAAATCCACTATCTTCTTGAGGTACAAAGTCCGTTGGAGTAGTTTTCATTAAATAATATAAAATTCCACAGAAAACTAAAATAATAGCAAAGGCAGACCATTTGGCTTTAGAAGTCCAAATCAATGCTTTTTTATATTTATTGGTTAAGCCTTCAAACGCAACGTTAAATCCATCTTTCAATTTTTTTACTACACCATGTTGTTTTTTATCGTCATGAGGCTTTAATAATAAAGCACACAAAGCCGGACTTAAAGTAAGCGCATTAATCGCTGAAAGTACAATGGAAACGGCTAGAGTCAATCCAAACTGTTTGTAAAATACGCCTGATGTTCCTCCGATAAAACTTACCGGTATAAACACGGCAGACATTACTAGAGTGATCGCTACAATGGCTCCGGCTATTTCATCCATAGCGTGTAAAGAGGCTTTTCTTGCATCTTTCATTCCATCTTCCAACTTAGCATGAACTGCTTCGACGACCACAATCGCGTCATCCACCACAATACCAATTGCCAAAATTAAGGCGAATAAGGTCAAGATATTAATGGTAAAACCAAATATTAATAAGAAGAAGAAAGTACCTACAATTGCCACGATAACTGATATCGCAGGAATTAAAGTAGATCGTAAATCTTGTAAGAATACTAATACCACAATGAATACTAAAACGAATGCTTCGAAAAGTGTATGAATAACTTTTTCAATAGAAGCATTAAGAAAGTCATTAGCATTCATCATATATACGTTATCAATACCCGGTGGATAAGAACTTTTGGCTTTTTCTAAGACTTGTTCCACTTCATTGATAATTTGTTGTGCATTAGATCCTGCAGTTTGAGCTATACTAATAACAACGGATGGTTTTCCGTCAATAGTAGAGGTAACTTGATAGCTTTCAGAACCTACCTCAACATTTGCTACATCTTTTAATCTTAAAACATCTCCTGTAGGTAGAGATTTCAAGACCATATTTCCAAATTGTTCAGAAGAGACTAAACGTCCTGTATACTTTAATGTATAAGTAAATGTTTGTGCACTATTTTCTCCTAATGAACCGGGAGCAGCTTCTAGATTTTGCTCAGCTAATAGAGCATTAATATCGGCAGGAGTAATACCATACGTTGACATAACGTCAGGTTTTAACCAAATACGCATAGAATATGTATTTGCACCTCTTGCTTGGGCATCACCAACTCCGGAAATTCTTTTTATCTGAGGTAAAACGTTTATATTAGCATAGTTTTGCAAAAATTTTTGATCATAATTTTTACTATTACTAACTAAACCGATAAATAAGATATTACTGCTTTGTGTTTTTTGTACAATAACTCCGTTTTTAGTTACTTCAGAAGGTAATAAACTGTTTGCACGAGCAGCTAGATTTTGTACGTTTACAGCAGCAATATCAGGATTTGCATCTTGTTTAAAATAAACTGTAATAGTTGCGCTCCCGTCATTACCTGCACTTGAAGTAATGTAGGTCATGTTTTCAACCCCATTGATTTGTTCTTCCAACGGAATAATCACACTTTTCATAACCACGTCCGCATTCGCTCCTGGATAATTTGTAGTCACCTGCACAGTAGGTGGGGCTATCTCGGGATATTGGGCAACAGGAAGTGAAACCACTCCTAATATACCCAGAATCACAATTATAATAGAAATAACTGTGGAAAGAACGGGCCTTTCTATAAATGTTTTAAGCATTGTTTTATTTCTTTTTTTGTATTATTTATAATAGTTATTATTGTTAGAAAAAAATTATAGTTGAGGTTTGATTTCCA
This sequence comes from uncultured Apibacter sp., assembly GCF_946479295.1. Taxonomy (NCBI): domain Bacteria; kingdom Pseudomonadati; phylum Bacteroidota; class Flavobacteriia; order Flavobacteriales; family Weeksellaceae; genus Apibacter; species uncultured Apibacter sp. The sequence continues at coordinate 76,294 of NZ_CAMLFD010000004.1, read as the reverse complement.
TTCCCTCTTTTAAATTTTGGATTCCATTAATAACAATTTTGTCATTTACGTTTAATCCTGAATTTACAATAAATGATTGCCCGTCAGCCAAAGGGGTCACCTTAATAGTTACTTGTTTTACTTTGTTATCCTTTTGCACAACAAAAACAAAGGTTTGACCTTGAATTTCAAATGTTGCTTTTTGAGGAATAACTATAGCATTTTCAACCGTAGTGCTGATTCGTATTGAACCTGTAGAACCACTTCTCAAAATACCTTGCGTATTGGGAAAATTAGCTCTGAAATTAGCAGCACCAGTTGCTGTATTTACAATACCGTTTATAGTTTCTATTTTACCTTTTTGGGTATATTCTGTACCATCGGCTAAGAGTAGAGTAACAGGCTCAGAGTTTCTAATTTTTTCAGATTGAGTTGCTCCTGGTGTGTTTTTAAGGAAATCCAATAATTGTTTTTCATTTAATGAAAAGTAAACATATACATTGGAAGTGTTTGCTACAGTAGTTAATGTAGTTGCACTATTAACTAAACTACCTAAACGATAAGGTATAGAACCTACAATTCCGTTAACAGGACTTGTAATAACAGTATAAGATAGGTTAGTATTCGCGATAGCTAATGCTGTCTGTGCTTGATTTAAAGCTGCACGTCGAGTCTGCAATGCATATTGTGCAGATTCCAATTGATATTTACTTACAATTCCTTTTTCAACTAAAGGAGTAATTTTGTTTACATCCATTACAGCATTATCTACTTGCGCTTTTGCTGTATTAATGGCTGCTTCAGCATTCAATACATTTTGTTTGTATTGCGGGGCATCTAATGTAAATAAAACTTGTCCTTTTTTAACTACAGAACCTTCATCTACATTAATAGTTTTTATAAATCCTTCTACCATAGGTCGAATTTCGATATCTTCTTCACCTTTTATGGTTGCCGGATAATCTTTTTGCAATACAGCTGTTTGATTACTTACAACTTTTACTGGATAAGGAAGTACTTGATTTCCTGCTCCGGCTCCCATGGCAGCCATGCCTCCAGCATTTTTCTTATCCCCTCCACAAGAAACATAGACAGTGGATGTTGCAGCTACAAATAGCAAAGCTATAATTTGTATTTTTCTGAGTTTCATATTTATGATTTTTCTATATTATTATTAAGTTCATAATTTTTATAACAGGTCTGATTTATTTCTTCTGAACATGAGTCATCAAGTAAAAGAGTTAATAAATTTTCTTGAAATTGACTTTGTTGATCTTTAAGAGAGCTAAAGAATGAAGTATTAAATTCTTTAACAACTTTAGTAGCATTACTAATGACTCTTTTACCTTCTTCAGTCAATGAAATAAGCTTGGTTCTTGAATCTTTTTTATGAAATTTTCTTTTTATCCATCCTTTTTTTTGCAGAGTTCTTAATACAGTTGAAGTAGTCATAGGATCAATTCCGGTTTCATCGGAGAGATTTTTTTGAGATACTTCTGCTTGATTGGTCTCTACCCATAATATAGTAAAAAGCAGTACTAATTGACTATGAGTTAAATCTAAATGTTCAAAGTTCTTTTTAAATTCTCTTTGCCAAAAGTTGTTGACCTTCCAAAGCAAGAATCCTGTTTTCTCGCAATCCGTTATATTTAGGAGAAATGCTTTATAATTAGTTTGCATATTTTTTGTAGTTCAAAAATTGAAAGTGCAAATATAATATGTATACTTATTATAATGCAAATTAATGTGTTAAAAATTTGTAAGTTTTCATATAATATGTGTGCATATTAATTTTGGGTTACACCATCAAATACCAAGCCATAATGCATTTAACCGAAATACTTGACGGTGCAAATATATATTTATTTTAACAATTTAAATAAATTTTTAACTTAAAAATTAAAAAATTTTCAATAGATTTTTTAAATTAACTTAATTCAGGGCTTAATAGTTTTATATAAGATGAAAATTCCAATCTATTTATTATCGTTAGCCATATGTACAGTAAGTTGAGGGAAAGGAATATTAATTTTAGCATGAGTAAATTTCTCATATATATTTTCATTAAGATAGAAATATACAGGCCAATAATTTGACGATTCTACCCAAACTCTGAGTACGAAATCAATGGAACTATCATTCAATTTTAATAATCCAATAAAAGGCTCAGGAGCCTTAAGAATTGTTGAATTAGAATTGATAATTTCTTTTAAAATATCTTTTACTTCTTGAAGCGAGGTTCCATAATCAACTCCAATGGTGATGTCAATCCTTCTCTGCGGTTGCGTGGAAAAATTAAGAATGGATCCTGTGGATAGTGGACCGTTTGGAACGTATATAGTTTTATTATCAGAGGTGGTTAAAATAGTATATAAAATACCTATGGATTGTACAACTCCTTCTTGATTTTGAGCTAGGATATGATCGCCTATTTTAATAGGTTTATTAAATAGAATCATCACTCCGCCAGCAAAATTACCTAAATTATCTTTCATGGCCATACCTATAGCCAACCCTGCAGAGGCAATCAATGCAGCAAAAGAGGTCGTTTGTATTCCCAAAATTCCTATGATGGTCATAACCAACAAAATGGTAAGTGTAATATTACATAAGCTTCCTAAAAATGATTTAACGGATGGATCAATTTTTCTTCTTTCTAAAAACTTATGAATTATTTTTTCAATCCATTTGATCAAAAATCTTCCTATATAATAAACAACCAAACAGGTAATAATTTTTAATCCTAGATCGTATACTGAATCCAACAATTTATTTAGCAACTTTTCAATGCCTGTAGGATTTATAATTTCACTTGAGATAGGCGAATGAGTAATTTGATATAAATTCATATTTTTTAATTTATAAACTATTTTATTGACATAATTTAATATTCATAAACAAAAATAATACTAAAATTATGCTAATAATTTTGTGGTAAGGTAATAATTAATAATTTAATTTTGATAAAAGTAAATTTTGATAGTAAACATAAATTTTATGTTAATATATTTAATTAATTGAATATAATAAATAAGAATAGAGTTAGAAAGTTATATGTTAATTTTATTAATGTCAAATTATGAAAGCTATTATTTTATAATATTTAAAAATATATATTAAGATGTGAATGAAAAAAATTACAACACTAAGTTGCTAAGAATATAAAAATTAAAATTTTTGAAATATATAAAATTACCTAAATTTGTAAAATATTTATGGAAAGCAACAGGCAAAAGAAAATAAATCAATTATTACAAAAGGAATTAGCTGAAATTTTCAGAAAACAATCAGCTGAGATGAATACAAATATACTTATTTCTGTAACGGAAGTAAAAGTTTCTTCAGATTTAGGTGTTGCTAAAGTTTTTTTAAGTGTTTATCCTAAGGAATATAGGGAAGCAATAATGAAGGAAGTGCAACTATTAACTTCAAAGATTCGAAGGATTTTGGGAAATAAAATAGCTAAGCAGGTAAGACAAGTTCCAGAATTAATATTTTATCTAGATATCACTTTAGATAACGTTGAGAAGATAGAGAAAGCCTTAAAAGGTAAAGATGAAAATCCTATTTTATAATTCGTGAAAAATCTATCCTGGTACATAGCATTCAGGTATTTTATATCCAAAAAAAGAACTCAAGCCGTTAGCTTTATTATGTATACTTCTTTAACGGCCATAGCAATTGCTACTTGTGCTATGTTTGTTATTCTTTCTGTCTTTAGTGGACTAGAAAGTTTTAATATTAAACTTTTCAGCGATGTAAATCCCGATTTGAGGATATTACCCGCAACCGGAAAAACTCTTCCTGATATTGATAATTTAGAAAAAAAATTATCTGCTTATTCTGACATTAAAGCTTTTTCAAAAGTAATTGAAGAAAAAGTTTATGTTGTATTTAATGAAAAAGATGAGATAGCCTATTTAAAAGGAGTAGATAAAAATTTTTTAAAAGTTGTAAAAATTGATACTTGCTTTCAGGCTGGTAAATTTCCCAATATATCTTCTGATAATCAAGCTGCTTTTGGTAATGCGCTTGCTTACAGATTAGGCGTTCCTATTAATAAAGGTTCATTGTCACTTTATATGCCAAAACCAGGTAAAAAACTAATTTCTAATACGGATGACGCATTTGAAAAAGCAGGTGTTTATATGACAGGTGTTTTTGCTTTAAATGATCAATATGAAAATTATATTTTTGTTCCGATACAAGTTTCACAGAAATTATTGAATTTACCTCCCAATAGTGCCTTTTCTATAGAGCTGAAAGTTAAAGACAATGTTAAATCTTTACAAAATAAGCTAAAAAGAGATCTTGGAAAAAAATATATTATTTTAAATAGACAAGAACAAGATGCCTCTTTTTTAAAAATGATGAAAGTAGAGCAATTGTTTATTTACTTAATTTTTATTTTAGTAATAATAATTGCAACATTTAATTTAGCCGGAGCTATTATTATTATAATTTTAGATAAAAAAAACCAATCGAAAACATTAATAGCATTAGGTTATACTATTTCCAAATTAAAAAAACTATTTTTAACCATAGGAATTATCATTACTTTATTCGGGGTAATGTTAGGGATACTATTAGGAACTTTATTAACCTGGTTACAAGCTAATTTTGCATTAGTAAAGGCTAATCCTTTTATGCCATTCCCTGTGAAATTTGATTTCTATAATTATCTTATTGTCTTAATTACAGTATTATTTATTGGATTTTTCGTATCATTTTTGTCATCAAGGAAATTAAATTTTTAAAAATTTTTTATATTTGTATAATAATTATATTAATGATCTTATATGCGTATGATAGCTCTTTTTTTCTATATTTGTATGAAATAAAATAGGGATTGAAAATATAATAATAAAAATCATTTTATTTTATAAAGTAAGCTAACTATTTTTTTAACCGTTATTTGTAATATTATGAAAAAAGTGAAAAAGGCCGTTATACCGGCTGCTGGCCTAGGTACCAGGTTTTTACCAGCTACAAAAGCATTAGCAAAAGAAATGCTTCCAATTGTAGATAAGCCTACTATACAATTTATAGTAGAAGAGGCAATAAACTCAGGTATAGAGGATATCTTAATAGTGACCGGCAAAGGAAAGCGTCCAATAGAAGATCATTTTGATTCTAATCCAGAATTAGAAGCGAACCTTAGAGAGAAGCATAAAACCGAATTATTAAAATTGGTTGAAGAAACCACAGATATAAATTTACATTTTATAAGACAATCACATCCAAGAGGATTAGGACATGCCGTATTACAAGCAAAAGCATTTGTAGGTAATGAACCTTTTGTGGTAATGCTAGGAGATGATATTATGGAAGATAAAGTTCCATTAACAAAACAATTGATTTTGGATTATGAAAAGACTTATGCTTCTACCATAGCAGTAATGAAAGTTCCTCATGAAGAAACCTCTAAATATGGGATTATTGCTCCAGAAAGAGAAATAGAAAAAGGATTATTCAATGTTCTAAATTTTGTTGAAAAACCTAAGCCGGAAAATGCTCCGAGTGATTTAGCCATTATTGGAAGATATTTATTAACGCCTGAAATATTTAATATATTGGAGAATCAAGCTCCCGGAGCCGGCGGTGAAATCCAATTGACTGATGCTATTGATACCTTAAATAAAATTCAAAGAGTCTTTGCTCGCAATTTTTGCGGAACTCGTTACGATGTTGGAGATAAATTCGGATTTTTAAAGACTAATATTCAATATGGATTAATGCATCCTCAAATTAAAAAAAGTTTGCATAATTATATAATTGAGTTAGGTAAAGAACTTGAAAAAAGTAAAAATTTGGAAAAAGAAAAAATAGTTGCAGATAGTAAGAAATAATAAAATAAAAAATCTTTCAATCCGTTGAAAGATTTTTTTATTTAAATTTGTTACCAATTATAACCATCAAATTGAAATTCCTTTTTGTAAATAAAATACGGATTATTTATCTTTTATTTTCGATACTATTCGTATTTAAAATTCTTTCTTTACAGGAATATATTCACATAGAGCAACATAAGGTAAAAGAAAACAGTCATGATCATTGTAAGCAATGTCATAACATTTTTCATTACGGAAAATATCAAATATTTGATACCTGTGAAGACTTTAATTTTTCTTTCTTACAAAATGGCATATTGTTTAGCCTATCTAATGAGAAATATGCTTATATATTTTATAAAAATATAAGTAAATCCAACCAATTTAATAGACCACCTCCTATACTTTCATAAATAAATAATGCTTATAATCCAGATTTTTAAATACAAACTAATGATCTGCGAATTTACTTTATAATAATATTTATCTTTTAGCAAATATTTTATATTATTTATTATATGGAAAAAACAATAAGAGTTTTTTTTACATGCCTTTTTTTAATATATATTAAGTCTTATGCTCAGTGTACTTTACATTTATCTGGTAAAGTGACGGATATATATACAGGCAGTTCAATAGAGAATGTTACCATTCAAATAATTTCTTCCGAAGGAGAAAAGTTAATTAAAAAAACAGATAGTATAGGGGGATATATAATCAATAATTTATGCGAGGGAAACTATACACTTATAATTTCACATAGAGAATATATCTCAAAAAAAATTGAAATAAAACTAACAACAATTAGTAATAAAGATTTTTCATTAATACGTAATGAAAAAGAGATACAACCGGTTATTGTTATAGGAAAATCTTATGTCAAAACAAGAACAACTGTTGAAAATAAATTATCAAAGAAACAAATTGATGAACTTTTCGAGACAAATTTAGGTACTGCATTGTCCTCAATAGCTGGAGTAAGTATATTAAAAACAGGAAATACTATTGCCAAACCTATCATTCATGGGCTGCATAGTAGTAGAGTTCCGATATTTAATAATGCCATAAGACAAGAAGATCAACAATGGGGAATAGAGCATGCGCCGGATATAGATATTAATATTGCAAATTCTATAACAGTAATTAAAGGTGCCGGAGCCTTGCAATATACCGGTGACGCTACTGGTGGTATTGTTTTAGTTGAACCTAAAAAATTATCAACTAAAGATACATTGATGGGAAAGATGTTAACTTCATATATTTCAAATGGTAAAGGAGGTAATATAACAGCTCAGGTGGAAAAAGGATGGAAAAATGGTTGGGCATATCGATTACAAGGCACTTATAAAAGATCTGGAGATTTATCAGCGCCTCATTACGTCATGTCAAATACAGGACATAAAGAAAACGATTTTTCAACACAAGTGGGCTATAAAAAAGGAAAATATGGGACAGATATTTTCTATAGTTATTTTGGATCTGAAACCGGAATTTTAAAAGCTGCCCACGTCGGTAACATAGAAAATCTTTTGAACGCTATTAATAATAAAAAACCTCTTGTAATTGATGATTTTACTATGAGAATAAATGCACCCAAACAAAAAATTCAGCATAATTTATTAAAGTTCGATGCTTATTATAATTTTATTCTAGGAAAGTTAAACTTGATATATGGATATCAATTCAATAATCGTAAAGAATATGATAATAGAAGAGGGGAGTGGAACGAAAAAGCTGCTCTCAACTTAGATTTAACTACACATACTATTAATTTAGATTTTGAATCAGTTGCAATTAATAAATTCAAGGCCAAAATAGGAAGTTCCTACTTGTATCAAGAAAATTTTCCTAATGCCGGAACCGGAATAAGTCCCTTAATTCCTTTTTATGAGAAGAATAAATATTCATTTTATTGGATAGAATATTTTCATGTAAATAATAATTTAGTTTTAGAAGGAGGAATTCGGTTTGACCATCAAAAGATTGATGCTTTAAAATTTTATAAAAAAAGCAGATGGAATGCATTAGGATACGATAAAAAATATTCAAATAAAATTATTAAAGATACCGGATTAAATTATTTAGTAAATCCGATTCTAAAATTTGATGGATTTGCAGCTACCCTTGGAGCAAAACTAAATTTAGGAATCAGTCATGACATTATATTAAATTATTCGTTAAGTAGCCGTGCTCCTAATCCCAGTGAATTATTTAGTGACGGATTACATCACTCTGCAGCAACTATAGAGTTAGGTGAATTAGGATTAAAAAATGAAAAATCTAACAAAATAATGTCATCTTTTATAGGAAATTTGTTTACCAATAATCTTAATTATGAATTAACATTCTTTTATAATTACATAAATGATTATATAAATTCCATTCCTATCGGCGCGGAATATACTATTAGAGGGGCGTTTCCTGTTTGGCAGTATGTGCAAACCAATGCTGAAATTTATGGAGTTGACATTATGGCAGATTATAAGTTTCTGCCACAACTAAAATTTAACACAAATTTTTCCTATTTAAGAGGTAAAGATTGTACCAATCATTCTTCTTTAATTTCAATGCCGCCGGTAAGATGGATAAATGCAATAGAATATAAAAATCGAAAATGGAAAAATTATTTTGCTAAATTAACCTCTACCTCAGTATTTAAACAAACCCATTATCCGGATACAAATTTTACTGTGGATGTTATAAAAGACGGTACTGAGGTGACAGAATTATTGGATATAAGCTCTCCGCCATCTGCATATCAGCTTTTTGACTTTAATACAGGTTTTTCTCTTGACGTTTCCCCAGTAAATCAATTAGATATATCTTTTGGAATAAAGAATATTTTAGATACGACCTACAGAGACTATATGAATCGATTACGGTATTTTACTGATGAAGTGGGCAGAAGCTATACTATAAAAATACAATATAACTTTTAAAAATTATAATATAAAAGCAAATATATGAAAATTAAAAATTTCACCTTTTTGGTAGTTTTAACATTAATTTTAACCACAATTTTATCGTGTTCATCTGATGATAGAGATAATATTCTAAATTCCATTCCGGAACATGACCATGATGAAATCTCTAAGATAGTATTACGATTTAGAAATAGTGATGATCCGAACTTGATTCGAGAATTTAAATATGAAGTTCCTGATGGGAATACGGAATTCCCAATAACGGATATAAATTTACCTAGAGGAACCTATGAAGCGGAAATAAAATTTTATACCATACATAAAAATCATGAGCATGATGTTACTGATGAGATTTTTATTGATGATGCAGACGATCATTTTGTTTTATACCAGAAAGTAAACTCAAAAGGGCTCAATATTACTTATGCTGATAGTGATAAAATTGATAAATTAGGACAGAAGTTAGGTTATTATACAATCTGGGAAGTAGGAGAGGAAGCAATTTCTAAAATCTACATTTATCTATTACATCAACCGGCAAAAAAAGACCCGAATGTGTCATCTGCAGCATTATTAGGTGGAGAAATTGATTTAGAAGCTCATTTTAATTTAGAAACTCAAAAAAAACAATAAAAAAAATTTTTATACTACAATAAATTTCATACAACTTTTGTTAATAATATAAAAAAATTATAACTGAATTTCATTTATATATTTATTGGTTTATATTTATCACAAAATATAATAGCAAAAGTTGTATGAAATATAATTGTTACTTATTATCCGTTGCAATTTTAATAATCTGTAAAAGTAATGCACAAATTAACGCATGTTGGAAGGTAATATCAGTAAAAAATTACTATAGTTTAGGAATACAAAAAGATGGTACGTTATGGGGATGGGGAAGAAATGATAAAAAACAATTAGGAGACGGATCTGATAAAAATAAGTCTTTTCCATCAGAAGTAGATGTCTCAAAAAATTGGAAAATAATTTGTTCCGGATATAATTATAGTATCGGGATTAAAAATGATAAATCCATGTGGATATGGGGTCATAATGTTAATGGACATTTAAATATTGGTAAGGGTTATACAGAAGCATATCCTACTCAGATTGACCGTTCAAAGTGGAAAAGCGTTTCTGTAGGACAATTTCATTCATTGGCTATTAAAGACAATGGAACTCTATGGGCATGGGGAAGTAATGAAGAAGGACAGTTAGGAGATGGAACTACTGATGATCGTATAAAACCGGTAAAAATTGGAAATGCCAAATGGAAATTAGTTACCGCAGGTTTTAATTTTAGTCTTGGAATACAAGAAGACGGAACGTTGTGGGGATGGGGAAATAATGAAGATGGACAATTAGGTACAGATAGATTTATATATTCTACTATACCCATGCCTATTGGATATAGTAGGTGGAAATATTTAAGTACCGGATTTGACTTTAGCTTAGGAATACAGGAAGATGGAACTCTTTGGGCGTGGGGATATAATGAATTCGGACAATTAGGAGATCAATCTAATAGAGATAAAGATTTTCCTGTACGTATAGGGCATTCAAAATGGAAAATGATTAGTGCCGGTGAATATTATTCTTTAGGAATACAGGAAGATGGAACACTTTGGGGCTGGGGAAAAAATAATAACGGACAAGTTGGAGACGGGACACAGGAGAACAAAAATTATCCTGTTTTATTAGATTATTCAAAATGGGAATCGGTTTCTGCTGGTTATGAGCATAGTTTAGGTATACGTGAAGACGGGAGCTTATGGGGATGGGGTAGAAATGATTTTGGAGAGTTAGGATTGGGAATCGACTTTAGTAGAAATATCCCAACACAGATATCCTCATGCAATTAATATTAGTAGTTAATAATGATCTCTTACATATTCGAGAACTTTTTGAATTTGATTTTTTAGATCCTTGAAAGAATGTTGAAAATTATTGTTCATAAAACTAAAAATCAATACTTTTCCAGAATTTGTTTTTAAATAGCCACTTAAATTATACACTCCCCTCATTGAACCGGTTTTTGCAAAGATGTATGGATTTTTAGACTTAAAATTATTTTTTAATGTACCATTAATACCATTTGTAGGAAATAGATTAATCAATCTTTCATAAGGAAGCTCATTATATAATTTATCCAAAACAAACACAAAATCCATAGGGGTAAAATTATTATATCTAGAAAGACCGGAACCATCAACCCATTTGGGAGTCTGAGGTAAATTATTCAAATAGGTGGAGAGCATATGATTAATGGAGTTTTTACTACTTAACATATTTGTAATGGAGAGACTGCTCATCAGTAAAATTTGCTCAGCAATAAAGTTATCGCTAACAAGCATCATTCTTTTATATAAACTGTCTGATGGAATACTATAGAGAAAATTAATTTTTTCATTCGGCATTTTTTTGCAAAAGAAGATAGGCTTTTCAATTTCAATCTCCAATAATTTTTTTACAAGTGTATCAGATGTTATAAATGGAACTTCTATTTTCTTAGAATTGTAATAATAGAATTCATTTTTTCTTAATTCTCTGGGAAATTCTTTTTTTTGTTTTTTTACCAAATTCATAAAATAATTCGGATAAACTGAATTGTTCTCATTTATGGTTACAGTATTGCCATAAATAGGAAAAACCGTCCTTTCAGGAGAAAAATATTCAGAATAATCTTCCCAAGCCCACCCCGGTCCGTATAAGTGATCATCAAAGTCAGCTGAACAGAAAGCTATCTTTTCAGCTTTTTCCTTTAAAAAATTTAGGACTTTACATTCTTTAAAATAAGATTCTAATAAAGTAGGATCGCCTGTACCGGAAATATATAAAGTATCATTTCTTGAAATATAACGTAAAGAAGGAATGGAATCTTGAATCATTTTTAAACCGGTATATAATGTTAAAATTTTTACATTGGAAGCAGGTATAAAATATTTGTTTCCATTATAATTATAGAGTTCTTTTTTTTCAATAGGATCATACAGATAAAAACCTGTCCAATGATTAAGATAAAATTCGGACTCAAAATGATTATCCAAATATATATTTTGTGAATATATTTGATTCACAATGAAAAAATAAAAAATTATAAGTAATTTTTTTTTCATATTATTATAGTAATAATTTCTAAAATTTATAAATTACTATACAGTAATTATAATTAAATATTTTTTATGTATTTCTTTAGTATGAATCAAAATTACAAATTACCATATAATGAACAAAGGAGCTTTATTAATTTATAAGCTTTATTAACAATAAAAAGATGAATATAGAAGAACTAAGAGAATATTGCTTACAATTTCCTGCAAGTGAAGAATGTTTTCCTTTTGATGATAAAACTTTAGTTTTTAAAGTAAAAGGTAAGATGTTTGCATTAACGTATTTGTATAAATCAGAGTTAAAAGTGAATTTAAAATTTTCAGAAGATTATTGTTTGAAATTGAGAGAGGAATATTCAGAGATTGAACCAGGTTTTCATATGCATAAAAAATATTGGAATACGGTTAATCTTACTGGAAATTTATCTGATGATTTTATAAAAAATCTTATAAAAGTTTCTTATAAAGAAGTAGTTAATAAATTGACAAACAAACAAAGATCTGAGTTGCAAAATTTTGGTAACTAAAAAATCTTATTATATCTTAGCATAATGATAATTACAAATTATATATCATCAGATGTATTAATTCTATATGAAAATGATACCATTGCGAGAGCTGAGCAATTGATGATTGATTTGGGAGTTAGTCATTATCCTGTTATAAATAAAGGAAGAGTAATAGGTAATATAGGTTTGAATATTGTCAGAGATCTTAAAAAGACAGATATTTTAAAAGATCATCTATTAGATTTAGAACAATTTTATTTGTTTGATAATGCTATACTTTTTGATTCTTTGCATGTATTTAGCGAAAATGAGACCAACTTAATACCGATTATATCCTTTAAAGAAGAATTTTTAGGTGTTGTTCTTGAAGAAACCGTGATTGAAGAATTGGCTTCATTTCAGTTTACCACAGAATATGGTGTGTATATGATTATCTCAACACCTATAAAAAAATACTCAACAAGTGAAATAGCTAATATTGTTGAAAGCAATAATGGAAGAATTTTAGGATTGTTATTAGTAAATACGGATGAAGACTCAACACAAATAGTATTAAAATTAAGCGCAGAAAATATCAGTTCCATAGGGGATACTTTCGAAAGATTCGGATATCAGATTTCTAACAAATACTTTGAAGATTCTAAACAAGAACTTTTAAAAGAGAGGTTTGATCAACTGCAAAAATTTATGGAAGTTTAAAAAGTCTAAATTAATGATAGTAGGTGTATATGGAAAAGTAGTTCACCAAGAAGATTATGAACTATATACTGCATTTTTTCGACAATTAGAAGAAAGGCAAATAATTGTTTATGTATATGAAAGTTTCTTAAGCGAATTAAAAGAAGTGCTAGGCTTAAAAAATTTAAACTTCATTTCATTCACTAAAAAAAAGGGTCTTCCTAAAGAGACTAAATTATTATTTACTTTTGGAGGAGATGGAACTATATTATCCACAGTAGCTTATATAAAAGATTCAAATATACCGATTGTAGGCATTAATACTGGTAGATTAGGTTTTTTAGCAACTTTTCAAAAAAATGAGTTTCTAAAAGAATTGCCACGGATATTGGAGAATAATTGCGGAATAAGCGAACGATCCGTATTAGAAGTGAAAAGTACTTTTCATACATTCTTACCCTATGCTATAAATGAAGCAGCAGTGATGCGGAAGAATACTACATCAATGATAACCATTGATGCTTACGTAAATGATGTATTTCTAAATACTTTTTGGGCTGATGGATTAATAATTTCAACACCAACCGGTTCTACAGGTTACTCTTTAAGTTGTGGAGGGCCTATTATATATCCTAAAGCTGACATATTTGTAATAACTCCTATATGTCCACATAATTTAAACGTACGTCCTTTAATATTAAAAGATGATGTGGAAATTAGACTAAAGGTACATAGCCGATCTGACAAATATTCTTTATGCTTAGATTCCAGATACAATACAGTAGGAATAGAAGATGAAATAGTAATTAAAAAAGCTCCATTTACTATTAAGATTGTTAAGTATAAGAATTATTCATATTTTGAAAATCTTAGAGAAAAATTGAAATGGGGAAACGATTCCAGAAATTAGTTATTTTTCCAATTTGCAATATTATATAAAGTATTTTGTTTATAACTTCTTAATATCTTTTAACAAACTCTTTAATCTTATTATTGAATAATATTTAATTTTAATAACTGGATTGAGAACTATAGTTTTAAGTTCAATTATTTGATAATAAGCTAACTAATATAATCATAAGAATATAAAATTTGAACATAAGACATCGTAACCTCTAAAAAGAAAAAATGGTACCGGTTCTTATGAAGGATTTTCTATCTTTTAAAATTAAGTAAATAAAAAATAACAATAAGATAAAAAAATTAAGGATTATGTCAATATTTGATAGAAGAATTAATTACAAACCTTTTGAATACCCTGAAATTTTACAATTTACAGAAGCAATTAATCATGCCTATTGGGTTCATTCAGAAGTAGATTTTACTGCCGATATTCAAGATTTTCATTCACATTTAGAAGATAGAGAAAGAAATTCCATTAAAAATAGCTTATTAGCTATTGCACAGATTGAAGTAGCTGTTAAAAGTTTTTGGGGAAATATTTATCAACATTTTCCAAAACCGGAATTTAACGGATTAGGGAGTACATTTGCTGAATGTGAATTCAGACATTCGGAAGCCTATTCGAGATTATTAGAAGTTTTAGGATATAATAATGAATTTGAAAAATTATTAGAAATACCTGTTATAAGAGAAAGAGTTGAATATTTAGACAATGCTTTAAAATATGCTAAATCTGATGACCGCAAAAAATATGTAGTTTCTCTTATTCTATTTACCATTCTCATTGAAAACGTTTCTTTGTTCAGTCAATTTGCTATTATCTTATCTTTTACGCGTTTTAAGGGACTTATGAAGAATGTAAGCAACATAATTGGCTGGACTTCTGTAGATGAACAAATCCATGCTAATGCTGGAATATATCTCGTTAATAAAATTAAAGAAGAATATCCCGACTTCTTCGATGAAGATACAATAAATCATATCTTGGATACAGTAAAAAAATCTATCATTATTGAAGGAAATATTCTCGATTGGATATTCGAAAAAGGAGAATTAAATACCATTGAAAAAGAAAATCTTATAAATTTTATGAAATTTAGGGTTGATGAAAGCTTACAACAAATCGGTATGGATAGACTTTATAATATAACCTCGGAACAATATAGGCCTATGGCTTGGTTTGAAGAAGAAGTTTTTGCAAATAGCCTAGACGACTTTTTTGCTAAAAGACCTACAGAATATACAAAATACGATAAAAGTATAACTGAAAACGATTTATTTTAAATGGGAGATTTTTATTTAATTAAGGCAAACTTTTTATATCTTGATTTTACATCAACTATTGAAAAAGAAATTGCTACCAATCTTATAGATAAGGACCGTCATGTATTGGTACTAGAAGAATTGGAAAAAATTTTATTCAGTTATCTTACAGATTTTACTTTATCTGAAATATATGAAATGCCTTTTATTGATGAAGATGGAAAAGATAATGGGTATCTTTTAAGAAGGTTAGCAATAAATAAAGAGACTGGGCTGAAAGGAAAATTAGAATTAATGGTTAAAAGATTAGATTAGATAAAATTATGAGTGAAAAACTTTGGTGGAAAAATTCTGAAAGTGAACAGATATTAAATAGAGGATATCTTCTAAAGGGCGAGACGGTGGAAGGAGCTATCGATCGAATAACTTCAGCCGCCGCTCAAAGATTATATAAACCGGAGCTCAAAGAGGCTTTTCAAGAAATGATTGAAAGGGGATGGATGAGCTTAAGTTCTCCTATATGGGCTAATATGGGAACGGAAAGAGGATTGCCTATATCTTGTTTCAATGTTCACATTCCTGATAGCATAGAAGGAATTACTCATAAATTAGGCGAAGTTATTATGCAAACCAAAATTGGAGGAGGAACTTCCGGTTATTTTGGTGCCTTAAGAGAAAGAGGTTCAGCTGTTTCCGACAACGGAAAGAGTAGTGGTGCAGTAAGTTTCATGAAATTATTCGATACCGCTATGGATACGATTTCTCAGGGAGGGGTAAGAAGAGGTGCTTTTGCTGCCTATCTGGATATTGATCATCCGGATATTGAAGAATTTTTATCTATTAGAGATATTGGAAATCCAATACAAAATCTATTTTTCGGTATTTGTGTTCCTGATTATTGGATGCAGGAAATGATTGATGGAGATATTGATAAAAGAAAAATATGGGCGAAAGTTTTAGAAAGTCGTCAACAAAAAGGATTACCCTATATATTTTTTACTGATAATATAAATAAAAATAAACCACAGGTATATAAAGATAAAGGAATGATTATTCATGCTTCAAATCTTTGTTCTGAAATCATGCTTCCTTCTACAGAAGAAGAGTCATTTATCTGTTGTTTATCTTCCATGAATTTAGAATTATATGACGAATGGAAAGATACTGAGGCCGTAAAATTAGCAGTATTTTTCTTGGATGCTGTTTTGCAGGAATTTATCGTAAAAACCGAAGGAAATTATTATCTTTCTTCGGCTAATAAATTCGCTAAAAAACATCGTGCTTTAGGTTTAGGTGTTCTGGGATGGCATTCTTACTTACAGAAAAATATGATTCCTTTTGAAGGAATGGTAGCAAAACAAAAGACAGTTGAAATTTTCAAATATTTACAAGATAAATCTAATAAAGCAAGTGAAGACTTGGCTAGGATTTATGGAGAGCCTGAATTATTGAAAGGATACGGAAGAAGAAACTCTACGCTACTGGCTATTGCTCCAACCACCTCATCTTCGGCAATTTTAGGACAAACATCACCAGGTATAGAACCATTTAGTTCCAACTACTATAAAGCAGGCCTTTCTAAAGGTAACTTTATGCGTAAGAATAAGTATTTGGATATGTTGCTTACTGAAAAAAACATTAATAATGAGGATACATGGAGAAGTATTATGCTCAATGGCGGAAGTGTTCAACATTTAAAAGAGCTGACCTATGAAGAAAAACAAGTTTTTAAAACCTTTAAAGAAATTAGTCAGTTGGAAATTGTACAACAAGCATCAATAAGACAAAAATATGTTGATCAATCACAATCATTAAATTTAAATATACCTGCTGAGCTTCCAGTGAAAGAAGTCAATCGTTTATTAATTGAGGCTTGGAAATTAGGTATTAAAACATTGTACTATCAAAGAAGTCAAAGTGTAGCCAAAGAGTTAGTGCTAAACTTAGTTAATTGCAGCAGTTGTGAATCATAAATAATATTATTTTCTATCATTTATTTTGAAAGACTACTAAAAAGTGTAGTCTTTTTTATTTTAAAAAGGATGCATATTGAATTTATATTTCATGAATAACTTATCTTTGTATTGAATGATCTTATTTTAATAATAGGCTTAAACATACTAATGAAAGATTTTTATAAAATATTGGAAATTGATTCATCAGCCTCATTAAACGAAATAAAAAAATCTTACAGAAGATTAGCTTTACAATTTCATCCTGATAGAAATTTTGATAATAAACTAAATGAAAAAAAAATTATCGATATTATAGAAGCCTACAAAACTTTATCCAATGAAAAATTGCGTAAAAAATATGATTTAATATACAGAAACAAAATTATATCAACTCAACCAATAACTCCTTATGTTTTCTTGAAAAAAATTCAGGATATACGTAAATTTATTTATGATAAAGGTGCTAACAAAGTAAGTAAAAATGCTTTATATAATTGTTTGGAAAAACTTTTGTCCGATAAAAATATTAAATTTTTACATTTAAATGGTACTCATAATATTTTAAAGCAAATAATAGTGGAGGTTTCAAGATGTATAAATTTTTTACAAGATATAGATAAAGATAAAATTATCATCAAACTCTATAAATTAACTGGAGGAAATGATGAAATGATAATATTAGTTAAAGAGACGATCAAACAAAATGAAAATAAATATAATTTTGTAAATAGTATAATTTCAAAATTAACTTATAAATTAAAGAAAATGTTTAATTACTTATATAAATTTAGAATTCCTATTTAAACTTTGTATTTTAGCTTGTAAATTGGGATTTTTAATTAACTGATTAGTAAATAAACAAAAATAATTCTTAACTACTTTAAATGATAATGAATATAAAAATGCGAAAGGTATTTTGTATAATAATATTATTACTTACAATAGGTAGTAATACATTTTTTTCACAAAATAAAAGTAATAGTCAATCAACCTCATCCAATCAAAAGAAAAAAAGTTTAATTTTTGGACCTAAATCTGCAGGAAAAATTAAAGATTTATTTTTTACAAATAAAGGATTTAAATTGCCGGGGAAAATTTTGTCAATAAATTCAATAGCGACCTATACAGAAGTAAATTCGATAGAAGGTTCGGGAAATGTATATTTCTGGGATTTCACTAATAGTTTCCAGATAAGTGCTATATCTGAAGGGGAAGGCGAGAGGGGAAATAATGATAAAATTTCCTTAGTAAGCTTCAATTATGGAGGAATAGGCTCAATTGAATTAGCTAATACGATCATTTTAAATAAATCTACTTTAAATTCAATTGAGAAACAATATCCTAAACGTTTAATAAAATTTAACAATTCAAATTTACCTACCTATAAAATTAAGGATGGTAAAATATTTGCTACTTTTTATTTCAATGAAAAAAATATTTTAATTAGTTTATCAATTTCTGATTATGATTTAGAATTCTAAAATTTGCCATTTTAGGCATTACAAATTAATCAGATTAAATTTTTTAAGAAAATAATATTTTATTCTTTAATCAAAAATTCTTCTTGGTAATATTTATTTGATTTATCAAGATAATATAGTTTATTCCCCGAAATTCTAAATCGAAATCCGTACTTATCTAGGATAAGTATAGAATTATTTTTATCATAACTATAGTTGCCTTTTTCATTAATAATAGGTTCTTTATCTTCCTCAGCAAAAAGTTGGATTTTTAAAGCATAACTTGAATTTCCATATAAAGTCAATTCAACGAAATCACAATCATCGCAGGATATTTGACCTATATAAGTGCCTGTAATAGATTTTGGAATTTCAGATATATGGTTGATTTCTGAATTTTGATATATATTTTTTTTTATCGCAGCTTATAAAAATAATGTTAAAGAAGAATAACATAACATATTTATTAATAGAATAGTTATTCATGGAATAAAAATTTATATTAAGAAAATACTAAAACTTTGTATTAAGGTCAAATTTTTCCAAATAATCAGAAACCTTTTTAGCAAAAGCCCCCCCAAGAGCTCCATCTATAACTCTGTGGTCATAGGTATGGGAAATGATCATCATATTTCGAATTCCGATCATGTCACCCTGTGGAGTTTCAATAACTGCCGGTTTTTTTACAATTGAACCTACTGCCATAATCGCTACTTGAGGTTGATTAATAATGGGAGTTCCGGCAATATTTCCAAAACTACCTATGTTACTTAATGTATAAGTTCCTCCTTTAGTATCTTCAGGTTTTAATTGATTGTTTCTAGCACGAACTGCTAAATCGTTTATAGATCTAGCTAATCCTGACAAACTAAGTTGGTCGGCATTTTTAATTACAGGTACTATTAAATTTCCATTAGGTACAGCGGTTGCAATACCGATATTAATATTTTTCTTTTTTATAATAGTATCTCCGTCAACAGAAATGTTAATTAATGGAAAATCTTTTAAAGCTTTAACTATTGCCTGTATAAACATAGGCATAAAAGTTAATTTTACCCCCTCACGTTGTAAGAAGGTATCTTTATTTTTGTTTCTCCATAATACTAAATTTGTGACATCGCATTCAACAAAAGAGGTAACATGAGCAGATATTTGTCTGCTTTGAAGCATATTTTTGGAAATTAGCTTACGCATTCTATCCATTTCAATAATCTCATCCGAATCAGATATGGATGAGGAGGTAGATAAGAATGAGGAATCAAGTGCTTCACTTGTTTTTTCTATAGCTGTTTGGGTATTTTTATCTTTTAAATAAGAAAGTAAATCTTCTTTAGTAATTCTTCCATTCAACCCTGTACCCTGTATTTTTTCAATTTCCGATAGTGATATATTTTCCTTTTTACAAATTGAACGAATCAAAGGAGAATAAAATCTATCTTGTGTTGAGCTAATAGGTTGCAAAGTCGAGTTAGAGAGTATAGGTTTTACCAGTTCTTCAGTGATTATTTCATCAGTAAATGAAGTAGTAATTGTTAAATCGTCATCTTTTTGTAAGGATAATTCAGATTTAAAAGATGTTGAACTTTTATCGGTATTATCGATTTCTAATATTGCAAAAGCTTCTCCTATTTTACAAATATCATTTACTTCTTTAAGTTTTTTTAGTAATTTTCCTGAAATGGAGGAGGGCACATCCGAATCGACCTTATCAGTAGCGATTCCAACAATTGTTTCATCCTCTTCTATATAATCTCCTTCATTTTTTGCCCATTCGGTAATAGTAGCTTCCATTATACCTTCTCCCATAGGAGGTAATATAAGTTTATATTCAGCCATAGTTAATAATTAGAAAGACAAAACTAGGAAAAAAATATGGAACGACTTCAAAATTTTTATATCATACTAATAAAATGTTAAAATAAAATAAAATTTTTGATAAAAATTATATGAAAAATTATAAATTTGTTTGGCTAACCCATTCTCTGTTATTAATTATGAATTATAAGTTAAGTATAAAACAATTATTACTTAGACTATTGTTTTTGTTAATTAGTTATCAAATATGTAGAATAATATTCTATCTATTCAATAAAAATTGTTTTATTGGCGTAAATGTAACTGAATTCATTGGGGGGATAAGATACGATTTGTCAGCTATATTTTTTAGTAATATAGTAGTTATCATATTAAGTACAGTGCCCGGAAATTTTAAGTATAATAAAAATTATCAAAAAATACTTAAAATACTATTTTTTGCAATAAATGCACTATGTATAGGTGTAAATGTAATTGATATAAAGTATTATATATTTACAAATAAGAGAAGTACATATGCTTTAATTACAGCTTCAGGAATGGAAGGAGACATTCTAAGATTAATTCCTGTCTATTTGTTAGAATATTGGTATATGTTTTTAGGTTATATTTTAGCAATGTATGTGTTTTGGAAATGCATACCAGAAATAACATTTAAAGAAAAGAAAAAGCTGGGTATTAAAGATCTTACTATAAGTTCATTGTTTTTTTTAATTTTTGTTGGATTAATTGTAATAGGTGGAAGAGGAGGATTACAAAGAGCTCCAATAAAGACCGTGGATGCTATAAATTATGCAAATTATCCACAGAATACCGCAGTTGTTTTAAACACTGCTTATACAATTCTAAAAACAATTTCTAAAAGGGATAATTTAGATAAAAAAAATTATTTTACTTCTCAAATGGTTAATAAAATTTATCAGCCTATCATTGATATAAAAAATGAAAATAATTTAAAAAAGAAGAATTTAGTAATTATTATTCTGGAAAGTTTCGGAAAAGAAAATATATATAAAAAATTTGGAGATAAGCAATTGACTCCCTTTTTAGATTCATTGCTTACACAAGGCAGATACTATACCAATGCATTTGCAAATGGCTTTAAATCTATAGATGCAGTACCTTCAGTAATCACTTCAATTCCTTGTTTAATGGAAGTATCATATATATCTTCACCTTATTGTTTTAATAAGGTAGATGGATT
Source organism: uncultured Apibacter sp. (assembly GCF_946479295.1). Lineage (NCBI taxonomy): Bacteria > Pseudomonadati > Bacteroidota > Flavobacteriia > Flavobacteriales > Weeksellaceae > Apibacter > uncultured Apibacter sp. The sequence goes on along the minus strand of NZ_CAMLFD010000004.1, from coordinate 54,657 downwards.
TAATACCATCTTAAAAAAGCAAGGGTATAATACTTCTTTTTTTCATGGAGCATTTAACGGAAGTCAGAATTTTAATGAATTTGCCCGAATATCAGGGTATGATAGCTATTATGGTAGAAATGAATATAAAGGAAATGAAGGATATGACGGAGTTTGGGGAATTTTTGATGAAGAATTTTTACAATTTGCAATCCGTAATTTTAACACATTTAAACAGCCGTTCTTTTCAACAATTTTTACGATATCTTCACATTCTCCCTATACTATTCCTAAAAAATATGAAAATAAATTTCCAAAAGGAGATAGAGAAATTCATGAAAGTATAGCTTATGCAGATTTTGCTTTAAGAAAATTTTTTCAAACCGCTAAAAAGCAACCATGGTATTCAAATACTGTATTTGTACTAACACCCGATCATACAAGTAGAGGAGGACAAAAAGGCGAATACTTTTCGACTGAAATAGGTAATTATTCAATTCCAATATTGTTATTTGATCCTTCAAATCCAAATTTAAAAGGCACAGAAGATAAATTACTAGGACAAATTGATATATTTCCTGAAGTTTTAACTTATCTCGGCTACACTGGAAAAGTTTTTTCTTTCGGAAATGCCGTTGAAAATAAGGATAGGATAGTAGCAAATTACAATGAAGGAATTTATAGATTTTTAATCAATCAATATTATATAGTTTTTGATGGTAAAAAAATAGTAAGTGTATATGATTACAAAAAAGACAGCTTGTTAAAAAATAAAATTTCAATTTATCCTGAAGAACAATTTCAAATTAAAATAAAATCATATATTCAACAATATAATAATAGGTTAATAGATAACAAACTATCATTATAAATTCATATAATTAAATCGATTACAAAACCTTCATGATTTCTTACATTAAATACCATATTATTATCAAATAGTAAATATTGTCCTTTAATACCTTTGAGAATTCCATCAAATTCGAATGTCTTTTTGAGATTTATAGAATTAATCTTTGAAGGATAAGCAATAACAGGATATTGAAAATTAAAAATTTCATTATCATCAGATATAAAATTTATTAAATTTTCCGGTATGTATTCAATAAGTCGATTTTTAATCGAAGATAAATCTATATATGGGGTTAGTTCACTCAACATTTTTCTAAAATTAGTTTTATCTGAGATATGATTTTTTAGTATGGATTCAATTACTCCAGCTTCATATCTATTGTCTGTTTCCGCTAATTTTATAGCATATTCTGCTCCTTGATCAATCCATCGAATTGGGATTTGTGATTTTCTAGTTACTCCCACTTTCACCCCTCCAGAGTTGGCTAAATATACTATATGAGGTTGAAGTTGCGCATTGGATTCGACTATTAAATCTCGATCTTCTTTACCAAGATGAGCTTTAGATAATTCTGGTCTAATTATCCATTCTCCTGCATAAGGAGAAGTGAAATAGCAATTTTTACAATATCCCATGGCAAATATTTCTTTGTCAAGTCCACATCCTAGGCATTCATAATGATCGAATCGTATTTTAATTTTTTTATCTAAAAGTTGGTTTAAAATAATTATTTCTTGATTAAAATTTAAATAGTATTGAATCGGAGAATCATATTCAGTAATCATTTTTGTAAGTAGCCCAGAGAAATGCATAAGAAATATATTTATAACTGTTTGATAAAAAATGAATTATTGGTACTTGCAAATATAGAAATATGTAATTATTTAATAGTACATAGTTCAGTTTATTTTAAAGATTATAGATGAAAAATTATGAATTTATTCGTTATTTATAATTTTTAATATAAACTTTATAAATTTATATTAACAAAACAAAAGATTCTTACATTTTAAAAATAATTCAAAAAAATATTTAGTATGAAAGGTTTTTTTATATCTTTACCTAATTATTTATAATGATCACAAAAGTTAGTTAATTGTGTACAATACATACTTAAATATTATGAATAAAAGGTTATTAGATTTTTATTTAATTTTCTTAGGATTATTTCCATTTTTTCTCATGACAAGTTGTGGAACTTCTAAAAAAACAGTAGCGGAAAATAGGGAAATAGAGATAAATGTAAATAACAATGAAAATGATAATATAGCTGAAATTAAAAAAATAGTGAAAGTTGATGAAAAAACTGCAACTAAAAACCCTAAAGGAAAATTAGATAGGATAATGGTTTATTTGGGAGATGAAAGTGTTGAAAAATGGCAATTAGTTAAATTTAATTCTCAAAATGCCTCAGAATTTTATGAAAATTTACCTATGATGAGATTTGATGAACCCTGGAAACAGATTTATGGAACTACGGGTTGCAACAAATTTACAGCTTATTATACTAAAGAGAATTCTTTTTTTGACTTAACTAGATTATCATTCACTGAATTACCTTGTAATCAAGATGAAAAACAGTTTCTTAATGCATTACAGAATGCGGATGAAATTAGAGAGGGAGATTCTATTTTATCTTTTCATACCGGTGGCCAGGAAACTTTAGTTTTTGAAAAATATTAAATATAGAATAATCATAAATAATGATGAGCTTTATGTTTTTGCGTGAATCTTTTATACTTATATAATTTCTTCTTTATATATTGAAACATCTATCGTTCTCCGATTAATACGAGTTAATACTTCTTTTAAATTTTTATAATTTCTATATATAAAATTTACATCGTTAATCATTAAGTTATTAGTACTTAAAATATATCCGCATAATACTTGATTTTTAATTTCAAATTTTAACTTTATCGGAAATTTAAATTCGTTTTTTATTTTTAAATCTTTGCTTCCAAATATAACTTCTGCATCGGCACCTAGTGGATAGGTTCGTACACTATTATCAAAAATATAATTACTATGGTGATGTCTTTCCATAATAGTTAAACCACTTATTAATGATAAATAATAAATAATACTTGAAAATAGCTCATATTCATTATTTCTAGCAGAACTATATTCTATCGAAGGTTTTCCAATAACTTTCCAAAAAGAGAATATTTGCTTAGGTTTAATCACAACATTATTAATTAATTTTTGAATTTTAAAAATAGTTTCCAATGCAATACCTTGAGAGGGAAATTTATTATTAAGAATAGTATATTCTAAAAATGTCTCATGAGGATATATACATGGATCATTATTTAGTTGTTTGGCATAAGAATTAAAAGAAAAATGTTTTAATAATTTTTTTAATTTATGCATTTGGTCTTAAATTATTATATATAATATTGATTAAATTTAACAAAAAATAATATATTGAAGACTTATATTTGAATTAATTTTACACAAGTTAAGATTTATGAAAAACATTTCTACTTCGAAAATTTTTATACTTTGTCCTGCAAATAATTCTACAGGTGGGCCGGAAGCTCTACATCAATTAAGTCATAAATTAAGGACAAAATTAAATTTAGATGCTAAAATGTATTATATACAAAAAAAATCTAACATAGATCCTAAGCCGAAAGTATATAATATATATGATACGTTAGAAATAGATACCATTGAAGACCACTCAGATAATATAATTATAATACCGGAATCTCTTACCAATTATATTTATAAATTCGATAAAAGTAAAAAGATTATATGGTGGTTGAGTGTTGATTTCTATTCTATTTGCATGAAAAATAGGCATAGAGGATTAAAGTTTTATTTATCAAAATATATTAAAGGTAAAAAAGAGGATAAAGAATATTATTTTGAAAATCTTCCGAATGTATATCATTGGGCTCAATCGTATCGATCTTATTTATTTCTATTGAAGAATAAAGTACCTGTAAATAAGATATCATTTATCTGTGATTATGTCAATCCTCTTTTTTTTAAGATAAGTAGTAAAGAGAATAGTACAGAATTCAAAGAAAATATCATTATTTATAATCCTAAAAAAAATAAAAGGGAAATACGTAAATTAATAAATAAAATCTCACAATTTAAATGGATAGCCATAAAAAATATGACTCCGATGGAAGTCGTAGATACCATGAATAAAGCAAAAATTTACGTTGATTTTGGATATAATCCAGGCAGAGATAAAATGTTGAGAGAATCTTCAGTCATGAATTGTATAATAATATCCGGTAAAGGAGGATCTTCGTTATATCAAAAAGATTTAAATATTCCAGAGGAATATAAATTTGAATTTATTAAAGAAAATTATTCTAAAATTATTTCTAAAATAGAACAATCCATTGAAAATTATGAAAAATATATTGTAGATTTTGTTGAATATAGAAAAGAAGTTTTGGAGGAAGAAACGCAATTTGAAAATAAGTTAAAAGTTATTTTTTCAAAATAAAAAAAGTTAAAATGATATCAGTTATAATACCTATTTACAATGTAGAAAAATATCTTGGAAAATGTTTAGATTCCATAATAAAACAAACCTATACCAATTTAGAAATATTATTAATTAATGATGGGTCTACTGATTCAAGTGGGACTATTTGTGATGAATATGCTAAAAAAGATTCAAGAATCAGGGTTATTCATCAAATCAATAAAGGTTTATCTGTGGCTAGAAATAAAGGTTTGGATGAAGCTAAAGGTGATTATATCGGATTTATAGATCCTGATGATATAATATCTCCTGAATTTTACAAAATACTACATAAAAATTTAGTTGAAACAGATAGCGATATTTCTTTATGTAATTTTCATAGTTTTACCGATATTAAAGAAATAAATGTAAATGTAAATAAAAATTATTTTAAAAGTATAACCTATAATGGGGCTGATTTTATTGAAAGTTTTAGATATAAGAATGATACGGTTCGTTATGTAGTCGTATGGAATAAACTTTACAAAAAAAAAATATGGGATAATTTACGATTTCCGGTTGATGTTAGAATAAGTGAAGATGAGTATGTTTGGTATAAATGTTTTTACAAGTCAAATAGGATAATTGAAATTGATCTAATGCTTTATTATTATTTTAAAAGAGATGATAGCATAACCAATAGAGTATATCAAGAATATTCATTTAAGAAAGAGATTTCTTATATTGAAGCATTAAAAGATAGAATTTATTTTTGTGAAAATAATAATTTAACTAAATTTTTAAATAATACTCGAATTTATAGAAATAAATTACTTAGAAAAATATATATAACAACGCCTCAAAATAAAGTTCCGGAATATATCAAAACAGAAATTTATAAAAATCTAAAATATATACCATATATTAAAAGAGTAAAAATATACTTGAAAAATATTTTCAAATAGAATATTTATGTTCACATATACTATCATAATACCTCATAAAAATACGCCACAATTATTGCAAAGATGTTTAGATTCAATCCCGATAAGAGTAGATATTCAAATAATAATTGTAGATGATTTTAGTGATTCAACTATTGTAGATTTTAATAACTTTCCAGGTAGCAATAGATCAAATGTTGAAATTTACTTAACCAAAGAAGGAAAAGGGGCTGGCTATGCGAGAAATGTTGGACTAACAAAGGCTAAAGGTAAGTGGATTTTGTTTGCAGATTCTGATGATTTTTTTAATAAAAATTTTATTGAGCAAACAGATAAATATATAAATGGAAATAACGATATAATTTATTTTTTGGCTAATAGTGTAGATAGTGACAGTTTAGTTAGTGCAGAAAGACATCTATATTTAGTTAAAACACGTAAAAAATATTATAAGAAATTAAAATCAGATAGATCTAAAGCAAAAGATCAATTAATTTATAAAAATTGGGAGGCTTTTGCTAAGATGTTCAGAAGAAGTTTCATTGAAAAAAATAAATTAAATTTTGAGGAAGTAAAAGTAGGTGAAGATGCATTATTTGTTATTAAAGCAGGAAAATTATCCAATAATTATGCAGTGGATGACTTTCCCATTTATTGTATTACTTATAGAAATACTAGTGTATGTTATAAATTAGATACAGAAAATGAATTTGATAATATGTTTATGGCTAAAATTAGAATAAATAATTATTTAATGAAAATGAATAAAAGTAAATTTACTGTTGATCTTGATAAGGACTTGCTATTATCTTATAATTACGGAGGTAAGAGAAAAATGAAACAAACTTTTAAATTAATAGGTAATAATAAAAATAAAATGCGTTTTAAAACCTATTTAAAATATTATTTAAAATTATTTTTCTTTTAATAAAATATATTGGCTAAATAAGGGAAATTATTTAATATAAAATATTTTTTTCTTAGTTCTTAATAAATTTTTAATGTATAGAATTTCATTTTTTTTAGAATTAGTTTTTTCATGTTTTTTTTAGATAGGTTTTCATAATAATTATCTAAAAAATATATTCTTTGCTGTAATGTTACGTTAAATTGTATAAATATTAATATTGATAAATTTTATGAAAATTCCTTATTAAATTAAGAGTTTCAATATAATTTGGATATTTTTGAATTATTTTTTATTTATCTTTAGAACTCATAATGCTATCCGCTCTTTGAAAATAATAATTTAAAGATTCAAGTGTCATATTTATGTAATCACATTTATGAAATACCTCATATATAATACATTCATCCTCATGATATTTACCTTTGATAAATCTTAAATTATCCCATAATTCCCTTATATATAATTTGTTTAACATTACGATAGTTTGAGGTACATATGCATAATTATAAAAATCATTTAAGATATAATCCTTTGGAATCATAAATCAAAATTATACAAACAGTATTCATCTTCAAAACTAATGTTAGAGTTGGTTCGAAATTTTTTATAATTACAAAAAACTAAATCACATTTAGTTTCCTGCAAAGTTTTATATAAAATTTCATAATATATTAAACTTATTAAATCATTAGGGTCGATAAAGCTAATATATTCCCTGGCCATATCTAACTTTATATTAAGCGCATCATATACCTACCATTTTCTTTATGAAATGTTACAATTCGGGAATTTTTTTAAATATTTATCACAAATAGTTCTAACTACAATCGGTATATCCACTTATCAATAAGATCACAATATTTTTATAAGTTTAATTAAATTACTAAATCTAAGTATCTCGTAATGTAATTTTCGACAATATAAATAGGTATAATTATTGATATTTTTTTATAAATATATCAGTTATTTTGAAATATCTTACAGACGTTATTACTTAATTTAGGAAATAAATTTTGGTTTTTCATTATTATTGATACCTAACCATGATCCTGAGCAATGATGAATACCTAAATGTATTTTCAGTCTTATTAAAAATGTTTGGATCATTCCATTTTTTATGCCTAAAATAATCTACAGAAAGGATACATATTTCATTTTCAGAATAGAATTAACATTTGAAATAGATTGTATACTATAATTATTTTTCTTAATATCAGAAAATGATCTCATATCATATTTTTCTGAATCTAATATAAATTTTCGATCCGTATAATAATCTAAACATTTTTTATTCCAATAACATCCTTTTTCAGCACCTATAGTGGCAGCTTCAATTACATAGATTGCATTATCTTCTTCTATGAAATATGGTAGATCTAATAAATTGCCAAATGAATTAATGACTTCAACATCTAAATATATTTCTCCATAATTATATAAGAGATATAACCTAAGATAATTGAAATCAAAAGCATATTTTATTGTTTCATAAGCTTGTTTTACTCCAATGAGTGATTTTATATCAAATCTCTCGGAGTTTCATAACATAAGTTGATAGTCAGAAAAATAATTTTTTCATAAATTTATGTAATTCACAATTTATTCAAGTATGAATTATTACTTAGCCGACAATAGTGTATTATTTTAGAAATCATTTTTTATATAACTATTAATTTGTTCAAAAATTTGCGATTTTAATTCAATCTTTCTATCAAAGTTAAATTTTTTATTTAATTTATTTTTAATTAAAGAATTCAAATTATTTAAATTAATATCTGATAAATAATAAATATTATCATTATCGATCATTTTTCCGAAGTCGAATAATTTATTATCCCAAGCTATTCCTATAGTAGGAATATCAAAAGAATAAGCTATTATTAAAGAATGTAGTCTAAACCCTATAATAAATGAAAATTGGCTTATAATTTTTGTAAGTTCAAAACCATTTACTGGGCGAAGTTCTATTGTCACTTCCAAATCTTTAACCTGAGAATATACCCATTTAAGATATCTATCATCAGAATGATCACCATTAGTAAATAATCTAATGGTATAATTCATACTCAATAATTTAATCATGGATATAACTTTATTATTATAATCCTCAGAGCTAATTTTATCGTTACTACATTTTTTATAATAATAATAGTCTAAAATATTAATACCAATTAAATTGTTATCATTTTTAATTTTAACAAGATTATAATATAGGTTTGAAACAATTGCTATATCAGGCACAATTTTAATATTATCTTTTATTAAACAGGATAAATCATCTCTAGTAGTAATTTCTTTAACACATTTTTGCATGAATATCCATCTAAAAATCGAACTTGATTTTTCATCATTAAAACCATAACCGCAAGCGTTAAAAAATACTGGTACATTGTAATATGAACAATTTTTAATTACAACTTCTAAAGATTTTGAAAAATATTGTTGAATGAGTGCTCCACCAGGTATAATAACTTTGTTTATATTGTTATATTTTAATAATTTTTTTATATCTTTTTCAACTGTTTTTTTTCTTCTATATTTATAATAATTTTCGCCTAAATTGAATTTAATTTTTTTTAGTATTTTATATGTTTTATATTGAATATAATTTAATCTGACTGCTGAAATATCAAGTGTATGTATAAGTGAACCAGGTGGTAATCTTTGATAAATTAAATGCGTAAAGGTTTTACAAATTACTTCGTCTCCTAAATTAGGCGAATTCCATTCACCTGCAATAATAATTTCCATTTTATGTTAATATTAATAGTTAGTTTTTTTTAAATTATATATATAGATAATTATGAATAAATATTTATATAATAATTTAATTATCTTTATAAAAAGATCAATTTTGTATTTTTTTCTGGAATATAGAAAAAATAGTGTTAGATAATTCTTCCGTCAGCATTTTTCTATGAAATTTAGCATTCTTAAGGTTTGAATTTGCAATGAGATTATTTTTCCATTTTTCAAATTCATTTATAAGGAAAGACTTTAAATTTTCATGATCATGGTAAGTAAAATGTTTACCTGATTTAGTATCATTTAAAATTTTTTCTACATCAGCATTTTTAGGACCTAGAGATAAGATACCTTTTCCGGTTGCAAGATATTCGAATAACTTTCCAGGAATTATTCCCTTCGATTGCTCATTGTTAAAATTGGTAATCAATAATAAATCAGAATTATTCATTTCATTAATAGATTCTGTATGAGATAAATATCCGATATTAACCATCTTATCTTTTATTATGGAATGATTTAATTCATCTAAAATTGAATTGGAAATTTTTCCTACAAATTTTAAACAAAAATGAGATGCAAATTCAGGATTTTGACTGATTAATTCCGATAATACATTCCATAAATTAACAGGGTTTCGTAAAGTTTCCAGCATACCCACATAAGAAAGGGTGAATTTTAATGTTTTTTTATTTAAAATATTGACTTCCGAATCAAAACCATTTGTTATGCAAACTACATTTTTTGCTCCTAATTTTTCAAAATTTTCTTTATCGGTATAACTAGTGGAAATAACAACATCTGCAGTTTGCATTACTTTTTTTTCCAATTCTTTATGTTTTTTGTCCGATTTGTGTGTTAATTTCAATTGAGAATAATAAGATATTTTCGTCCAAGGATCACGAAAATCAGCAATCCATTTTAAATTTTCTTTACAGATTTGTTTTAATCCCAATCCTATTAAATGCATACTATGAGGAGGGCCTGTTGTTATAAGAATATCAATTTTATGTTCTTTAATATAGTCAGTAAGAAATGCAATGGAAGGCTTTATCCAAAATTTACGTGCATCCGGAATAAAAAAATTTCCTCTTATAAAAACAGATAATCTAGATAAAAGTCCTAATTTTTTAGATGTTTCAAATTGGCCGGCTTTAAAATCTTTATTTTTTTTAGTAATTTTTTCTGCTAATTGGTAGGGTTCCCAAATTGGTTTTTTAATAATTTTAACTTTAGGGTTTATTTCCTTAACTAAACTTTGATCCAGAATTGGGTAAGATGGATTTTCAGGAATATAAACGTGAGGTTCATAACCAAATTCAGGTAGATATTTTGTAAACTTTAACCATCTCTGAACACCGGGGCCTCCAGCTGGAGGCCAATAATAGGTGATGATTAAAATTTTTTTATTCATACGAAAATTTAAATCGGATTTGAATTATCAGCTAATTTATTTCTTTTTCTGTATTTATATGTTAATAAGATACTACTTATTGCAAGGAAACAAAAACAAGTTGCCCAAGTAATATATTTACCTTTTTGAATTACAGGAGGATTGAAAGAAAAATTCACCGTATGTTTACCGGCAGGTATTTTTACTGCACGCAAAGTATAATCGGCTCGATAGATAGGAACTTCTTTACCATCGATAGTTGCTTTCCAACCATAAGGATAATAAATTTCTGAAAAAACTCCCAATTTTTCATCAGTACTATTTGATTCATAGGTAAGATTATTCGGTAAATATTCTTTTAATGAAATAGAAGAAGTTGTGTCTAAAGAAGCCTTTAAGGTAAGATCTTTTTTAAATTTCTCATTTATAATAGCTTTTCTCTTATTATTAATTTGACCTAGCATTAATAACTCTTCATCAGCGTTTTTGGCAAAAACAATATCGTTTACAAACCATGCATTTCCATTATTATTTGGATTAGGAATTGGTCGTATGATAGAATCTGCAGTTATAATATATTTGGTATTTAACATATCAAGTATAGGTAAGTTTAGACTATCTGATAAATAGAAATCAATAAGATCTTGATATCTTCTTAATTTCGCTCCATGATAACCTCCGATTGATTGATGAAAATAAGAAGTATTGGTTTCATTAAAAGGACTTAGTAATAAATTAAAAACCCTATAATGAGCTCGATCATTCTGTTTAATAATCTCTAAAGCCTGATTGATAGGAGCAGCCGTAACAATACGAGCCAACGTTGGATCTGATTCCGCCTTTTGTAATTGATTTTCGGTTACTTGAGTAGGAAAAGGATTTTTATAAAATTGTTTATCAACAAAATTATCATTATTCAAATATCTTTTATCAACTCCCCATAAATCAACCAATGATAAAGCAGCAATAGCCAAAACGGCATAGCTGGATTTAAAAGATTTTATTTCTGCTGCCCATAAAAGTATAGAGCATATTAATACTAAGAAGAAGGTTCGTAAAATATCTGATTGAAACAGAACAAAACGATCTTCTCTAATTGCTTCCAATATTTCATATTTTATAGTATTACCTTCTAAAGAAGTATGAAAGCTAAATATATGTATACCGAAAAAATATAATAATAAAAGGATAATTAATATAAAACCTGAACTTATATATAAAATCTTGGTTTTATAAGCTTTAGAGAGGGAGGAATCCATAAAATAAGAATATGTTCCCAATAAAGCCAATAGGGGAATAGTAAATTCGGCAATTACTAAAGCAGAAGAAACTGCGCGGAATTTATTATACAGAGGAAAATATTGAATCATAAAGTCAGTAAAAATTCCGAAGTTTTTTCCCCAGGCTAAAAAGAAACTTAGTATAGTGGCTGAAGCTAACCACCATTTATATCTACCTTGGTAAAAAAATAAAGCTAAGAAGGCAAGAAAAACAACAATAGTTCCTTGATAAGCCGGCCCCACTGTCCCGGGTTGTTCCCCCCAATAAGATCCATTAAAGGCTCGTTGAAATTGAGTATATTCTTCTTGAGATTTTATATTTTGCTGTATTGCAGATTCCAGATGATGAGTTTTAAAACCTTTTTCATTATTACCTCCTCCCATGAAATTAGGGATAAAAAGATTGAAAGTTTCTAGAATTCCGTAGCTCCAATGAGTTATATAATCATTATCTAATCCTTGATTAGGTATGCTATTATTTTTACTTATAGTTAATTCAGATTTTCCTCTCGTTGTTTCCTTAGAATATTCATAGGTAGAAAGTAAACGCGTAGAATTTATTCCAACAGACAACGCGCATGCCAGGATAAATAAGCCGGAAGAAATTCCGAAACTTTTAAGTGTTTTTGTTTTTAAAGAATAAAAGAATTCAATCAATCCGAAAAGACCTAAAGCTAAAAATAAATAATAGGACATTTGAGGGTGATTGGCAGCTATCTGTAATGATAAAAAAATAGTTGAAAGAATAAATCCCCAAACATATTTCTTTTGATATAATAAATAAACTCCGGCAATAAAAGGAGCAAAATACGCAATTGTATGGATTTTAGCATTATGTCCGGCTCCTATAATGATAAAAAAATAGGTTGAAAATGAAAACATGAGGCTTCCTAATAAAGCGTATTTCCAATTTTTTAGCCAGACCATTCCTAGTAAGTAAAAGCCTGATAATAATAAAATTAAATAGCTTGCGGGAGTAGGGAAGCTTCTTAGTAAACGATCAATACTTTTTACAACATCTGACGGATAGTTGGCTCCCATCTGATAGGTAGGCATACCTCCAAACATGGAATTACTCCAATAGGTATCTTCTCCATAAGTTTGTCTAAATTGTTCAAGCTCATGAGCTCCTCCTTTATAATGTATAATATCCGGTTGCGAAATATATTTACCGGATAATAATGGAGTGAAATATATAAATGAAAGGATGATAAAAAAAAGTAAACATCCTGCGATTGGCAATAAATAATTATTTTTTTTCATTATCATTAGTATCTATTTCTTCATAATCAACGGTTTCAGCATCCCATTTAATATCCTTTCTATCCGAATATTCTTTCCTTTGATTATTAGATTGTTTAGATTGGGAGTAATTTTTTTTTGCTTGTGGAATACTAAAAAGCTTGTTTAAAAATTTGAAAACAAAAAAGGCAACACATGCAAATAATATAAATTCTATTAATCTTGCCATCTATAAATGTAATAATTTTTTCTAAAAACTAACTAATTAGTTTATATAAGTTTGGTTAACGGATTTTTGTACAACTTTTTCCGTTTCATTGCCTTTAGTAGCAGATTTACTCTCTGTAACACTCATTGTGAAATTTGCGTTTGATATCCAACCTGATTTATTATCAATTATTACTTTTCCACTTTGAGAGCCATTCACTGATAATTTATAAGTTATCCCTTCAATTACCTTAGACTCACTTTTGGGAGGTAAGTTACCATGTAAACGAATTTCCGTGGTATTTTCTCCTACTTTTACTAATTGGTTATATCCTTGATCTTTTAATGAAGGATGATTATTCCATTTTTCTCCGATTTTTAGTCCTTTTGAAGGAAATCGCATAATAGAACCTTCAAACTGAGCTTTGAAAACTTCTGGATTCAAACCTTGTTTAAAAGCATTAATAAAATCGTCTAATTCTTTTCCTTGTAATTCGGATTTTAAAGTATTTTTAGCTTTTTCATAAATAACATCCATTCCTTTAATATTGGAGGCATTTCCGTACATATCCATGTCTAATGTAAAAGAAATGTTACTTATAGCTCTATAAATATTCCACATTTTTGCTTGGTTAGGATCTTCCGGTTTTTTACCGTTGGTATCAAAAATTACTTCCTTACCGTCTGCTTTAGTAATCACTTTTTTACCTTTCATGTTTACTTGCAAAGTATATACACCATTATTTACATCAATAACTGTTAAGCTCATAGGATCCAGAGATTCTTGAGTTACACTTTGGGTCTTGTCTCTAAATGTAACGGTTTGTTTATTTACATCTCTAGTATTAAAAGAATAAGTTTTTCCCTTTTCCAAAATATATCTTAGATGATACAAACTATCCGCATCTCGATAAATTCCTGTTATAATTTCGGGTTTACTGAGTTCTTCTTTAGATAAAAGATTTTTAGATGAAGATTCTTCCTTAAGCGTGTTGCCAGTAGTTGTTTTATCATTTTTTTCAGGAATTGATGAATCAAATAATTGTTTAGATCTTTCTTCATTTTTGCATGAGAGCATACTATTACATATAAAAATAAATAGTAATAAATAAGAGGCTGCTGACAATTTTTTCATTAGGTCAAAATTTTCTGCAATTTACTAAAGATAATTAGTAATTGAATTATAAAGCGGGAAAAAACCAAAAATATTTAACGATGTTTTAAAATTATTTTTTTTATAACTAAAATTAATTGTAAAAGGATAATTTACATTAGTTATAATTTAATTTTTTGGTGAAAAAGTTCTAATGAATTCTGACATAAAGAAAATAGTTAAGATTAATTTTAAAGACTATAAAAATACTTTGAAATTAATATGTATATTCTAAGTATATGAATTTAGTTAAGTTATAAAAAATAACTTCTTTCTAAATTCACAAATTGTTTACTTAAATCTTAATATGAATAGTGAGTAGAGATAAACATTAAAATTTCCTTAAAAAACAAACTAGGCTTATTTAGTAAAATTGATAGGCTTTTGTAAATTTTTATAACTACTTAAATCAGCTTTTAAAGATCCTACAGCTAACTCTGCTTTTATTTGGATCGGAACATGATTAGAGTCGTCAGTTACCCACATAGTAACACTTTCTTTTTCTTTAAAAACCCTGCCTGCAAGAACATATGGTCTGATTTTTAAACATTTAACCTTGCCGAAGTTAGAATTTATAACTTCTCTTTCTAAAATTTTAAGTTTAAAGTTTAATGTTTCACCATCCATAAAAATATTAAGATTAATATAATCACCGGTATTATAATTGTCGGTATTCATGTTTCTTAAATAATAAAAAGCTGACAGCATATCATGCATTTCACCGGAATAAGAATAGTTTTTTGTCGTATTGGATTTATTGTTAGTATAGGATATTTTTTTTTGAGTATGATCAATAAACATTGTTTGATCTCTTACATATGAACCTTCCTTAATTTTACGTATAAATTTTGACGAAAGCATGGTCGACTTATCAATATAAGTTTCATAGACGTCTTCTACTTTAAAAAACAATTTTACCGCTCCTGTAGAATATCCTTTTCCTACAACATGATAATGCGGAGTATTTTCATAAGTAACTATATTCGTGGTAAATGTTGCATATCCCGCATTTAAAAATCCGTAATGAACCCTGTACTTTAATAACTCTCCTTCCTTAAATTGGCTAGGAGAGGGGGCTGAATAATCTGCAGATATAAAATATGATAAGAACAAGAAACTGGCTATTATTGTAAATAATTTTTTCATTCCATATTAGGTTATCTGTTATAGCTTATAACATCAGATTAAAAAAAATAATTAACATAAATTAAGATTAAATTATCATAATCCTATCAAAATTATTACCAAGAAATAAATAAGAAAAGAGCTAATCGAAATTTTTATTCGCTTATGCTAATTACCTCCTCTATTTCAGGTACATGTTTTTTTATAGTAGATTCAATTCCTAGTTTTAGTGTACTTTGATTAATGGAACAATCGGAGCAAGCCCCCGTAAAGCTTACAAATACTTTATTGCCTTTTATCTCAATTAATTTCACATCACCGCCGTCGGACAATAAAAAAGGACGAATTTCTTCCAATGCTTTATTTATTCTATCTGTTAATGTATCCATAAATGCTTTTGAATAAAAAATATTAATTGTTTGAACATCCTGCCATAGTGGTAATTCTTACCGCTTCTGATGGAGGTAAGTTTTCATTTCTCTTAACGAGGCTGCTAATCATATTTTTAGCCAAGCTCATATATATTCCTGATACTAGCTCATCTTCTTGAAGAACCGCAGGTCTTCCGTAATCAGAAGCTTCTCTGATAGATTGAACAATCGGAATTTCTCCTAAAAAAGGAAGTTCCATAGATTCGGCTAATTTTTTTGCACCTTTTTTTCCAAAAATATAGTATTTATTATCAGGCAACTCTTTGGGAGTAAAATAGGCCATATTTTCAATCAATCCAAGAACCGGAACGTTTATTTCCGGCATTTGGAACATGGCAACACCTTTCTTAACATCAGATAAAGCAATGTGTTGGGGTGTACTAACAATAATAGTTCCTGTAACTGGTACCTCCTGTACGATAGATAAATGGATATCTCCGGTTCCCGGAGGAAGGTCAATAAGAAGAAAATCCAATTCTCCCCAATTAGCATCATGAAGTAGTTGATGTATGGCTTTAGATGCCATAGCACCACGCCAAATTACTGCTTGATTGGCTCCTGCAAAGAATCCTAAGGAAAGCAATTTTACTCCATAGCTCTCTAACGGAATCATTTTGTTATTGTTTGATAAAGGTTTCTCATTAGTAACATCAAACATAGTTGGGACAGACGGACCATATATATCCGCATCAAGTAAGCCGACTTTAAATCCCATCTTTACTAAAGCAACAGCTAAATTGGATGCTACGGTAGATTTTCCTACTCCTCCTTTCCCTGATGCCACAGCTATAATATTTTTAACACCAGGTATAGCATTTCCTCTGGAATCCTTTTTTTCAGATACTTCTACGGAAATATTCAATTTTAGTTGTAAACTCTTTCCGAACTTTTGTTCAAAAGCGGAATGCATTGCTGCTTCCATTCTTTTCTTTTCATGTAAGGCAGGCGAATGGGAAAGCATATCGATAATCACGGTATCACCCATTATCTGTACATTCCTTACTAAGTCATCAACTTCAATTTCTTTTAAAAAATTTTTAATTTCTTCTTTCCTTTCCATCTTTCGTATGTTTTCTGTAAAATAAAAAAATTTAAATTCCTTTTATTATCTGTACAAATGTATTAATCTTTACGAATTTATGAATACTTTTTTATAAAAGAAATTCAATAATCATATAGATTAAATGAATTAAGATCTATTATTTTTTTAATTAATATGATTACTATTTTAAATTATTAGTAAACTTTTTACTTTTTGGAAAAATTTTAATTTTAAAATTTAAATACAATTTCATTAAAAATCTCAATAACTTGAAAAAATGTATATTTACTCAAATTTAGCCATTAAAAATGGAATTGAGAAGCGTACAGGTTACTAGATATATAACTCCCTTAAGAGAAGGGGGATCTTTACCGGCTCTAGCGGAAGCAGATGACGGATTCAATTATGTTGTTAAGTTTAAAGGGGCAGGACACGGAACGAAAGCCTTAATTGCTGAATTGATCGGGGGAGAAATTGCGCGAATGTTGGAGTTACCTATTCCAGAATTGGTTTTTATCAATTTAGATAAGGCTTTTGGGCGTACGGAAGCTGACGAGGAAATACAAGATTTACTTAAGGCTAGCAGAGGTATTAACATAGGAATGCATTTTTTATCTGAATCTTTGTCTTACGATCCGATAATAACTCCTGTTGATCCGTATTTAGCTTCTCAAATTGTTTGGTTAGATGCTTTTTTAACGAATATTGACCGGACAGCAAAAAATACAAATATGCTTATTTGGCATAAGGAATTGTGGCTTATAGATATGGGAGCTTCTCTATATTTTCATCATTCATGGATTAATTGGGAAAAGTTATCAATGACTCCGTTTAAAGAAATAAAAAACCATGTTTTATTGCCTTTTGCTTCAAAGTTAGATGAGGTTGATGAGAAATTTAGAGAATTACTTACATTGGAAAAAATACGTGAAATTGTAAATCTTATACCCGATAACTGGTTAGAATGGAGAACCCCTGATGAAAGCCCTCAAGATATCAGAAAAATTTATATAAAATTTTTAAGCTATCGATTAAATAATTCTCAACTATTTATAAAAGAAGCAAATAATGCAAGAAAAACAGGTATATGAATATTCAGTAATACGATTGTTGCCGAAAATTGAAAGGGAAGAATTTATGAATGTGGGAATTATTTTATTTTCAAAGGAGGCTAAATATATTAAAGTAGATTATAGTATTGATAGAGAAAAACTAAAAAGCTTTACTAAGCTTGAGAATTTTGATTTCGATTCAATTATAAACGTTTTGGACGCTTTCAAAAAAATTACTGAAGGAAAGCCTTCCGGAGGAATTATTGCATCCATGAATATTGCCGAAAGATTTCGATGGTTAACTTCTGAACGAAGTACTATGATTCAAACTTCCAGACCTCATCCCGGATTTTCTTCAAACCTTGATCTTACTTTTGCTAAATTATTTGGTGAATTGGTTTTATAACGAAATAAATAATCAAATTTACTTACTACTTACATCTTAGTATTTAATTGATTTATATTCTATTATATATTTAATGTAATAATTTTCTTCCTATTTTATGCTTTTTTCAATAAATTAATTATAACTTTAACTTAATTTAAATAAAATAAGGTCTAAGTTAATAAGTTTACTTATTGATTATTGATTAATTTTTTTAATATCTTAATTAGCTAAAAAATCAGTTAGTTTAAAAATCTTTATTTAAATAAATTTTATCTTTATATAATATGAAACGAATCATTCTATTTATAATTTTTTTGTTTTTTCAAATGGCTATAGCACAGGATTTTAATTATGAAAAACGCTGGAAAGAAATAGAGACTGAAATGGATAATGGAGAATATAAATCATTGCTTCCAAAGATTAAACAAATTTATAATCAAGCTAAAAAAGAAAATAACACATCAGAAATTATTAATTCAATAATCTATCAATATCGTATTATTTCTATCACACAGGAAGATAATGAATATGATCCATATAAGCTTATTATACAAATTTTTGAAAATGAAATGAATTCCTTTAATGGAATTACTTTATCCATTTCAAAATCTTTATTAGCTAAAGTGTATTTCGATTATTCATTTTATACAAAGAGAAATAGAAGAAATATTAGCAATACGGAAATTTTACCCGACGATGTTAGCGTTTGGACTACAGAACAATTACTCCAAAAGAGTTTCAAATTGTATAAAGAGTCCATTGTAAGTGATGATATTCTAAAAAATGCAAAATCTTCAGAATGGAAGAAGATATTAAGTACAGAGGAAGATATAAATTTATATCCTACTTTGTATGACATTTTAGTGTTAAGGTACATAAAAGCTTTAGAAAATATTAATTCTCAAAGCGAATTTAAATCATTTCATGTATTAGAGAATACTAATGATAAAGAAGAGGTAGAGGATAATAATAAAGATGAAATTAATGATCAATTAAATAAATTATTAAACTTTCATGTAAATGATACTGATAAATCTGCTTTTTTAGCAATAAAATTAAAACAAATAGAGGTTCAAGGAAAATATTCAGATTCAAATGAAGATAAAGTAAACGCACTCGTCGACTTAGCAAATACTTATCCTACTGTAAATTTTACAGCTTATATTTACTATAGAGCAGCTAAACAAATTGAGGATAAGGATAAAGAAAAAGCTTTTAAAATTTGTAAAAATGTAAAATATAGTGAATTAAATCCATGGTCTATAAATTGTAAAAATCTTATAGAAAAAATTCAAAAAATATCTATAAAAGCTTCTTTAGATGAAATAATTCTCCCTCATGAAAATATACCTTTGTTAATAGAAACTACTAATTGTAATAAAATTTATTATCGAATTTACCAGGCAAGTTTAGAAAATTATTCAAATTTGTCATCAGATAATGCATATTTTTTTAATCAAATCTACTCCAAATTAAATAAAAAACTAGTAAAAGAAGGAATTATTGAATTGAAAGATTTTTCTGATTTTAACTCTCATTCAACGATTAGTAAACTTGATGGATTATCTGAAGGAAACTATATTTTTGAATTCTCAAATCTACCCAAAAAAGTATCTAAAAAAGAAAGAGAGTCAGAAATAAAAGGATCCTTATATTTTACGGTTAATGATTGGAGCATAATTAGTTTGGGTGATAATATCGATAGTAAATTTCAATTATTGAGTCGCAAAACAGGTAAAGTTATATCTAATCAATCAATTAATTTATTTAAAGAATATACTAATAAGAAAGGATTCAGGCAGTTGTCTAAACCTGTAACTACTAAAACTGATATTCATGGGATGTTTGATTTATCTGATATTTCTACAGAGACTGAAGAATCAGAAGATATTTATGTGTACATTCCCTCTTCAGGTTCTTACATAAGACTCCCAAATTTATATTTGGATTACCGAGATTATAATGAGAACATTACAAATAATGTGAGTGCTATGTTTACAGATCGTACCATTTACCGACCGGGACAAAAGGTTTTCTTTAAAGCTATATTATATAATAAAATAAAGGATAAGTCTTTTATAATAAAAAATCAGAAAGTTACTTTATCCCTATATAATCGATATGATAAGAAAATTTCGAAAATTGATTTAGTTTCCAATGATTATGGAAGTGTTTTTGGTGAATTTATACTTCCTCAAGATGGGATAACAGGCAGATATTATTTAACATCTGATTTTGGTAATTATATTCATTATATTTCTGTTGAAGAATACAAGAGACCGAAATTTGAAATCACCTTTGATGATCTTAATGGAAAATATGTTTTAGATGAAAAGGTAATAGCAAAAGGGAAAGCAATGTCCTATAATGGAATTCCTATTTCCGATGCAAAACTACAATACAGAGTAGTAAGAAATGATATTTTATGCATGTGCTACAATTACTATGAAACAGATCCGTATATAAATCAGTCCGGAATAATTGAAAATGGAGAAGTTGTTACAGATAGAAACGGTGCGTTTTCTATCTCTTTCCTAGCTAAATCTAAAGATGTTAAAAAAGAAAATAAATACAGATATTATTCTTATACACTCATAGTAGATATTACGGATAGTAATGGGGAAACTCACAGTAATCAAATTAGTGTTAGGGTTGGAGATGTACCTATAATGCTCTCCTTGGATGTTCCTAATGAGAGTAATCAAAAAGATTTTACACAAATCATCATAAAATCTACTAATTTAAATAATGTTAAAGAACCCTCTCAAGGTTTAGTGAAGATATTTAAGTTAACTAATCCTACACGAATTATACTTCCAAATAAAATAGATTTTGTTCCCGATTATCAGCAATACGATCGAGAAACTTTTGAACATTATTTTCCTTATTTATCTTATTCCAAAGAAGAGCAGAATTCTGACTCATGGGAAAAAGAAATAGTATACACATACGATTATAATACACTAAAGTCCGATATAATTAATCTTAATTCAAAACTTTCTAAAGGTATTTACTTAGTGGAAGCGGAGACTTTATATGGGAAAGATACGATCAGAGATCAAAAAATTATTAAAATTAGAGAAGATAAAACCTTGAAATATCCTGATCTTCGATTTTTTAGTGTTAACACTTCTCAGACCTCTTATAATGTAGGAGAAAAAATAGAAATTAACTTTTATTCAGATTTAAAAAATCCTACAGCTATATTACATCTGGAAAGTGCAGAAAAATGGATTTTACACAAAGAAATACCTTTAATTAACGGTAAGGGAACCTATGTTTTGAATGCACAAAAAGAGTTTATTACTGATGGACTTTATGTAACATCCTATTTAGTTAATGAAAATGATTATCAAATAAAAAATTTTGAAATAAAGGTACATGATGCCCCTAAAGATTTACAAATTTCAACGAAAGTTTTTAGAGATAAATTAACTCCCGGAAAAAAAGAAACATGGGAATTGACTATTAGCGGCAAAGGAAAAGAAAAAATAACAGCAGAAGTTTTGGCTACCTTATATGATGAGTCATTAGACCAATTTTCTTCCAATTCTTATTTATTTTCACCTTGGAAATATTATACATCTGGGTCAATCAATAATTTTACTACTGCCTTAGGCTATGATAGTAATACGGGAAGCTCATCGGAAAAAATTCCTGATTTTAAGTATAAAATACCTGGATTTGTAAATATAAAAGATATTGATATAATTTCGTTTAATAATTACGATAGAGTAAGCGCAGAAGATCATATCATGTATACATCATATATACCACCCATTAATTTTGAAAGTTCATCATCATATGAAGAGGATTTCGAGGATCAACCAACTTTTAATGAAAATGAGGCAATCATATCTAATACATATAAATCTAAAGATCTTTCTAACGTAAAATTTCGTTCAAATTTTGAAGAAACAGCATTCTTTTTTCCAAATTTGTACACTAACAAAGAGGGAGATGTTAAATTTACCTTTATTGCTCCTGAAGCTTTAACTAAATGGAAACTTCTTATTTTGGCACATACCCAAGATTTGTATTCAGGAACTAAAGAATTTTATACGCAAACCCAAAAAGAATTAATGATTGTACCTAATGTACCTAGATTCCTAAGAGAAGGAGATGAAATTATTATAAGTGCGAAAATTAATTCCTTACTGAATAAGGCAATTGAGGGTAAAGCTCAGCTATTTCTTTTTGATGCATTAACTCAGGAACCTGTTGATGTAAATTTTGATAATATCTCGTCGGTAAAATCATTTAAGACTGAATTGCAAAAAAATACAGAAGTAAATTGGAGAATAAAAGTGCCACAAAATATAGAAGCTGTAACGTATCGTATTGTTGCGAAAACCGGAAATTTTACAGATGGAGAAGAAAATATTATTCCTATTCTAAAAAAGAGAATTTTAGTAACAGAAACCTTACCTATTCATGTAAAAGAAAATCAAACTAAAGAGTTTCGTTTAGATAAGCTTATTAATACTACTTCAATTACTCGTAAGAATAATAATTTAAGTCTTGAGGTTGCTACTAATCCTTTATGGCTAGCATTATTTTCTATCCCGTACTTGAGAGAATATCCTTATGAAAATTCCGAGCAAATTTTTAGTAGATTATTTGGAAATGTTCTAGCGTCATTTATTATTAATTCTTCACCCAAAATTAAAGCGGTGTTAAATGATTGGAATGTAAAAGGAATAAACCAATCGAGTTTAGAGGCCAATCAAGAATTAAAAAATATATTGTTGGAAGAAACTCCTTGGATAAAAAATGCGGAGAGTGAAACTGAACAAAAAAAGAGGATATCTTTATTCTTTAATTTAAATAAAATGTCTCAGGAAAAGGCACAAATTCAAGATAAGTTGATTAGTTTGCAAAATATTGATGGGGGCTTTCCTTGGTTTAAAGGTGGATATTCGAGTGTCTATATTACTGAAGTTATTATTTCCGGTTTAGGACAATTGAGAAATATAGTTAATGATGATATACTCTATACACTTAATGAAGTCATCCAAAAGGCTATAAGTTATTCTGATCGAGAAGCAATAAGATATGTTAGGCAACAAAAAGAAAATAAACATATAATAGAGGCTAATGATTTTATTCATTATTATTATGCTAGAAGTTTTTGGAAAGATCTATATCCCTTGCCATCAGAGATGCAAAAATACTGTAAGCAGATTAATGAAAATATTTCCAGTTATTTAAAAAACTCCGATTTTCAAAGCAAAGCAATGGTTGCGACAATTTTGTATCGATACGGTTATCGACCCTCTGCTTTAAAAATCATTAAAAATTTAAAAGAGACTTCCGTGGAATCTGAATCTAAAGGAATGTATTGGAAAGATAATTTAGCCGGATGGAATAGATACCAAACGCCGATAGAATCACAAACCAAAATTATCGAGGCATTTGCAGAAATTGCCCCTGATGATATACAATCTGTAGAAGAAATGAAAGTATGGTTATTGAGCAACAGACAAACTAATGCGTGGAACTCTACAAAAGCAACCACTCATGCAATCTATGCATTATTAAATTTTGGTAAAGATTGGCAGAATGGGGAAAAGAATATCAAAATTTTTATAGGCGAGAAACAAGTATCTCCTTCTTTGGATTCTTCGTCCAATCCTTCATCCATTCAAACAACCGGATATTTTAAAAAATCTTGGAATTCAGAGCAAATACAACCTAATATGGGAATAATAAAGATTGAGAAAACTTCTCCGGGAATACTTTGGGGAGGACTGTATTGGCAATATTTTGAAAATTTGGATAAAATATCAGACTCCCATACTGAAATTAAAATTCAAAAAAAATTATTTATACAAAATTATTCCGAAAAAGGTATGGTTTTGAAGGAAGTTTCTGATAAGAACGCGATTAAAATCGGGGATAAAATAACCATTAGACTTATAATTAAATCAGAACGAGATATGGATTTTATTCATATTAAAGATATGAGAGCATCCGGATTCGAACCGATTAATATTTTTTCTTCCTATAAATATCAAAATGGACAAAGTTATTACGAAAGTACAAGAGATGCGGCCACTAATTTTTTCTTTGAGCATATGGATAAAGGAACTTATGTATTCGAATACGAGGTAAGAGCTAATAATAAAGGAGACTTTTCAAATGGTATTACTTTGGTACAATCCATGTACGCTCCGGAAATGTCGACCCATAGTAAAAATATACCTATATCAATAAAATAAATAAGAAAATTTTTAAGAAATTAAAATTGTCTTTCTTAAATAATTACGGAGAACACCATGAGTAATATTATTTACCGTTCTGACATCAAGCCAGAACTCGAGCAAGCTATTGCACTTTATCGCCACTGTTCACTAGGTGAACGAAGACCACTTACCGACTCAACACGATTTAAAGCTATGTTAGATAATGCTAACTTAGTTATTACCGCGTGGCATAATGATAAATTAATTGGTATTGCGCGTTGTTTAACGGATTTTGTATATATAACTTATTTGGCGGATCTCGCTGTGGATGAGGCTTATCAAAAACAAGGTATTGGTAAACAATTAATTAAAGAAGTAAAAAATAATACTCATGAATGTTGTTCGATAACCTTACTGGCTGCACCAAGTGCAGTTGATTATTATGGACATATCGGATTTAATGCCCATCCTTCCGCTTGGATTTTAAGAGATAAATCAATATGAGAGTTATTTTAGCGTCAACATCAATATAACGTAAAAAAAGTACTTGAAAAATTTGCTATTTCTTTTAAATGTGTTCCGCCTTTTTGTGACGAAATATCATTTGCTGCTGAGACTGCTGAACAATTAATTATACGTTTAGCAAATCTGAAAGTGCAATCATCAGTCGTACGTAGCCAGATAGTTTAATTATTGGCTTAGATCAAGTAGGGGTTCTAGATTATTGTTTAGTTGTACATTTTTAATTTTTATATTTATAAGTTTATATCTGATTATATGAAAAAGTATTTCGGTTTAGTCCTTATTTTTCAATTTTTGTTTATTTTTTCACAAAAGAGTCCTTTGCTTAATTTTGATTTTAAAGAAGGAGATTTAATTTTCCAAGAATCTTTTTCAAAGAATATGGATAGTGCGATTAAGCAAGTTACCACCGGTATAGATTCCTATAATTTTACGCATGTAGGTATAGTATATAAAGACTCTTTATCTAATGGTTTATATGTAATTGAAGCAACTCATCCAAGGGTACAAATTACTCCTTTAGAAGACTATTTATTTCCTAAAAAAAATGAAAATAATCCTCCTGTTTCCGTAGTAGGAAGATTAAAAGATACCTATCAGAAGCTCATACCTCAAGCACTTATGGAAGCATTAAAGTTAATAGGTAAAGAATATGATGATGCATTCGATTTAAGAAATGATCAATACTATTGTTCTGAGCTTATATATAAGATTTTTTATATATCCAATAATTATAAGGATGTATTTCCTTTAAATATAATGACCTTCAAATCAACGAAATCTGGAGAGTATATCCCTTACTGGGTCGATCATTTTAAAAAATTAGGTATTCCGATTCCTGAAGGAGAATTGGGAATAAATCCAGGAGCCATGTCAAAATCTGATAAAATAGATATTATATATAAATAAAAAAAAAGACAGCAATAATTATTTAATTAAATTAGAATAATAAAGGTTTTTATTTTAATAATTAATAAACTAATTTTTAAATTTATTCTTAAATTGAAACCTAATGTGTTTTTATATATAAACATATCTATACACATTTACATTATACAATTATATTTATATTTAACAATACACTATTGATTATAAATTTGAAATAATGTTATCATTAATATTATTGATAGGTCAATATCTTATTTGATGATTTTATTTACTAAAAAATAATTTTTTTAAAAAAAATAAATAATTATATTAATAATGTATAAATATAATTATTAACTCCATTAAATTAAATAATAAAAATTAAAAAAAAATTCTATTTAAATAAATTACAATTACAAATTACATCAATAAGTATAGTTAGTACCTATAAAGAAGGTTTTAGCTAAAAAAAAATGTATAAATAAGTGAATAGTAAAAGGTTAATTTAGCTAACAAATTTTTATTACTTCTAAAAAAAGAAATATTTATTATTTAATAAAAAAATATTATGCATAATATAAAATATAATATTATTTATTACGTTTTAACTTTCATCCTTTTTATAATTATATAAAATGAATATAATTATTTAATAGATAAGTTTATAAATTTTTAAGTAATATTTATTTAATGGATGTATATGAAAAAATTAATTTTTATTATCTTTTTTCTACTTTTTCAAGGAAGTCTTATTTCTCAAAAATTAAATGATAATGTTGCTCTTCAAGTACCGGAGAAGGAATACCAAGCGCTAGTAGATATATACAACCAACTGAACGGTGCAGATTGGGGTACATCTGATGGTTGGAAAAAGTGGAATATCGCAGAAAATAATTTGCATGAAGAACCGTGGAGCGGTGTCAAAGTAGAAAATGGCCATGTAACCGAATTGAGTTTATATTATTTTAAAAATGTAAAGGGAAAACTCCCGGAAAGCATAAAAAATTTAGAATATTTAAAATATTTAAGCTTATCATCATATAAAATAAAAAAAGATTTTAGTGGAACGGACTGGAATATTATATCTAAACTTAAGGATTTAGAAACTTTATATTTATACGGAAATAATATACAATTAATACCTGAAAGTTGGGGAGAATTACAAAATTTAAAATATCTAGATATAGGTAATAATTCATTAGATCGGTTACCTTCCGCAATAGGTAATATGATAAGTTTAATTAAAATAGAAGCAAATGAAAATCAAATAAAAGAAATACCCAAGACTATTGCTAAAACCAAGCTAGAATATATAGATTTATCTAATAATTATATACAAAAAGTACCTAAAGAGCTAGAAGAAGTTAAAAGTTTAAAAAAATTATATTTAAATAATAATCAAATATCAGAAATAGAAGGATTGCTTTCTTATAGTGTGACAGACTATTATTTAGGAAATCAGACTGTGACCTTGCCTTTATTTCAATATAAAGGAAAAGAAGACGTTGAAATAAATTTACCTCCCATATTTTTGTACAACAGAAGTAAAAATGACTTTAGTCAAAAAACAGAAATACGGGTATACTTAAAAGGGTTACAAGTAGGAGAAGCTCTTACAGCTTCAGACGAAGGAGTAGTTATCCTACCTAAAAGTTATTTATCGACGATAAAAAAAGGAGATGATGTTAATTTTCGTCAAGATTATTATTATCAAAATAATACATCTATGGGTGAAAATAATCTTCGATTTACAAAAATAGAAATTGATTTACCCAAAGTACCTGAGCAAGAATACCAAGCATTAGTAGATATATACAATCAGATGAACGGCGAAAATTGGGGGACATCTAATGGTTGGAAAAAGTGGAATATCACAGAAAATAACTTGCATGAAGAATCGTGGAGCGGGGTAACAGTAGAAAATGGTCATGTAACCGGATTGAATTTATATTATTTTTATAATGTAAAGGGAAAACTCCCGGAAAGCATAAAAAATCTAGAGTATTTAAAAAATTTAAACTTATCATCATATTATAATTATAATAAAGATTTAAGTGGAACGGATTGGAACGTTATATCCAAACTAAAGGATTTAGAAGCTTTAAATCTATATGGTTGTAATATACAGGGAGCATTACCTGAGAGTTGGGGAGAATTACAAAAATTAAAAAATTTAGATATAAGATATAATTCAATAGATCAGTTACCTTCCACAATAGGCAATATGATAAGTTTAACAAGATTAGAAGCAAATAATAATCAAATAAAAGAAATACCCAAGACTATTGCTAAAACCAAGCTAGAATATATAAATTTATCTAATAATTATATACAAAAAGTACCTAAAGAGCTAGAAGAAGTTAATAGTTTAAAAAAATTATATTTAGATTATAATCATATATCAGAAATAGAAGGATTGCTTCCTTATAGTTTGACAGACTATTATTTAGGAAATCAGACCGTGACCTTGCCATTATTACAATATAAAGGAGAAGATGTTGAAATAAGTTTACCTCCCATATTTTTGTACAACAGAAGTAAAAATGACTTTAGTCAAAAAACAGAAATACGGGTATACTTAAAAGGGTTACAAGTAGGAGAAGCTCTTACAGCTTCAGACGAAGGAGTAGTTATCCTACCTAAAAGTTATTTATCGACGATAAAAAAAGGAGATGATGTTAATTTTCGTCAAGATTATTATTATCAAAATAATACATCTATGGGTGAAAATAATCTTCGATTTACAAAAATAGAAATTGATTTACCCAAAGTACCTGAGCAAGAATACCAAGCATTAGTAGATATATACAATCAGATGAACGGCGAAAATTGGGGGACATCTAATGGTTGGAAAAAGTGGAATATCACAGAAAATAACTTGCATGAAGAATCGTGGAGCGGGGTAACAGTAGAAAATGGTCATGTAACCGGATTGAATTTATATTATTTTTATAATGTAAAGGGAAAACTCCCGGAAAGCATAAAAAATCTAGAGTATTTAAAAAATTTAAACTTATCATCATATTATAATTATAATAAAGATTTAAGTGGAACGGATTGGAACGTTATATCCAAACTAAAGGATTTAGAAGCTTTAAATCTATATGGTTGTAATATACAGGGAGCATTACCTGAGAGTTGGGGAGAATTACAAAAATTAAAAAATTTAGATATAAGATATAATTCAATAGATCAGTTACCTTCCACAATAGGCAATATGATAAGTCTAACAAGATTAGAAGCTGAAGGTAATAAGATAAAAGATATACCCGCCTCTCTGATCAAAGAACAATTTTCTATTATTAATCTAGATTTTAATGATCAAACTATTTCGATCCCTGAATTGGAAACAGGAACTAATGAGTTAATTATTAAACTTCCTGATATGTGTACCTTCGGAATAAAAGATGGAAAATCTTATCTTAACGAAGTATACTTATATAATATATATCTCAACGGAGTAAAAAAAGGATCTGTCTACTCTAAAAATGGAATGATCCAAATTAAGGACATAGCTACCTGGGGGGTAAAATATGGAGATAAGATAAGGGTTGAACAATTGGAGGGATATGCAGAAGGTACCAATATTTATTATGATAAATTAACTTTCGGTAGGCAAGTGGATGCAAAAGAATTTGAAATTTTGAAAAAGTTTTATGCCTCTACTTTAGGTAATTTATGGACACATA
Organism: uncultured Apibacter sp.; assembly: GCF_946479295.1. Classification (NCBI taxonomy): domain Bacteria; kingdom Pseudomonadati; phylum Bacteroidota; class Flavobacteriia; order Flavobacteriales; family Weeksellaceae; genus Apibacter; species uncultured Apibacter sp. Next base: position 25,217 of record NZ_CAMLFD010000004.1, on the reverse strand, counting down.
AATGGAACATAACTCAAAATAATCTTCACTTAGAAAATTGGTACGGCGTAGGTATTAGAGACGGACATATCATATCTATTATGTTATCAAATAACAATTTAATGGGAACAATACCGGAAGAAATTTCTGGATTACAATATCTTGAGACATTAAACTTGAATTCTAATGCTATTGAAGGAGAATTACCAATATCTATAGGAAATTTAAAACAATTAAATACCTTAAATGTATTCGGTAATAAGCTGGAGGGTAATATACCGGTTTCTTTATCTGAAATTAAACAAATAAAAAAAATAATTTTATCAAATAATAATTTATCAGGGATTATACCGGCCAGTTTGTTAAATACATTTACGGAAATCAATGAACTTGATTTATCTAATAATTATTTTACAGATGTAGATAATTTATTAACCTTTCCATATCTAGATATAAGAAATCAAGAAATAATTAAAGATGAATATTTAGAATTAAAAGATGATAAAATTACGATAAAATTAAACAGAATTAATCAGTATGATAATATAAAATCTAATTTCAATGCTGAAAACACTTTTTATCTACAAGTAAATAACATGAATGTAGCCATGAGCAGAGCTATAGATGATTATTTAACTTTCTCAGATATAAACATATCAGAAATACCTGTTGATGCATCCATAGCGATATGGCAATCAAATGGAAGTGCACAAGGTACACATATTAGATATAAAGGTGTATTAAGACAGTCTAATGTACCGGTAGAAGACCAGGAATATCAGGCATTAATAAAACTTTATAATAAAACAAATGGTGAACAATGGAAGGAAAAATGGGATATAAGTTCTAATAACCTTCATACACAATCATGGAAGGGAATTACGCATAATGAAGGACATATTATAGAAATAAATCTTTCAGATAATAATTTAAGAGGAGCTATTCCAAAAGAAATTGCAAGTTTACCTAAATTAAAATCAATTAATTTCTCTTCCAATCAGATTTCTGATATAGAAGAAATGTTTCCAACCCATGTTAAGGTTATTTTAGATCGTCAAAATATAGATTCAGGAAATTTACCTTTAACAGTTCAATCTGTAATCCAAGATAAATCTATAAATAGATACGATCATCCTTCCCAAAAATTTATTAATCAAACCTATTCAATAACTATTGGTGATTTTAGTAAGTATATAACCATACCGGAAAATGGGATAAAATTAATGGATTTGATATCGCACTGGAATATTTCTAATAACCAAACAATTAATTTAAAACAAATTTCAGGAACTTCAAAAAACACAAACATAAAATATTTATTAAACTATAAAGAAGGGGATTCTAATTTAGATGGAGCTATTAATATATTGGATGTCCAAACAATGATAAATTATATACAATTGAAAAAACCTCATTTTTTCAATTATGGAGCTTCTGACATTAATAAAGATAACACCATAAATATATTGGATGTTTTATTATTAGTAAATCAAATTCAAAATAATTCATTAGAAGAACCAAATAATGAATTAAACAGAAATTACACCGCTCAGCCACTTAATCGATTAAGTATTGAAAACGATATTTTATATATAGAAAATCTAGCCCAAACAGTTAATTCATTTGATGTAAGACTTCGAAATATATCCAATGTTAATAAAATCGACATATTACTTAATAATGATTTTACCGTAAAAACATCAAAAGCTAACGGTGAAATAAGTATACTTGGATTTAGTCTAAAAGAAGGGTTGGCTGTAGGAAAGCATCCTATAGCTAAAATTTCATCAGGTACAAAAATACATTCAGGAATTTTATCTAATGGAAATGCAAATAAAATTGAATTTCAGGTAATTGATAAAACATTAGGAATAGGAGATATTGAAATAGAAGAAGGATCAAAGCAAGTTATTAATGTTCCTAATCCTTTTCAGGATAAAACCATGATAAAATATAATTTACAAGAAAATGCTAGAGAGGTTCAAATGATCATATATGATCTTAATGGTCAAATAGTAAGAATTATAAAAGATCTTCCGGGCACTAAAGGAAATTGTGAATATACTTTGTTTAGAGAAAATCTTAAACCGGGAATTTACTTATATGTATTAGATATAAGATTCGATAAAAAAATGCAAAAATATAAAAATAAGATAATAATATTAAATTAAAACACAAAATATGAGAATTAAGACGTTAGTTATATTTTTTCTTATATTCTTCGTTCACATTACACAAGCGCAGAATAGTCTCTCTATTCCTGATTTAAAAGCCGGAATAGGAGAAAAAAACAAAATTAAAGTTGAACTTACTAATAAAGAACCGGTAATAGGAGTTGAATTTACCTTAATTCTACCTAAAGGGTTAATTGTTTATGAAAAAGAAAGCGTTCTCAATCAAGAACGTAAAGGTGATGACCATGCTCTCTTTGTTAATATTGATAAGGAGGGGAACTATCATTTTATGATTTTTTCTTATTCAAATAAAACATTTAAGGCGAATAATGGATCATTAGTTGAAATTCCGATAGAAATACCAGTAAGTTATAAGGAAGGACAATGGTATGATATTAATATAAAAAATGCAATTGTTAGTTCAACCGATATTAAAGATATAGGTTCAGGGCATAAGGGCGGAAAACTGATTATAAATAAAGATTCTTCACCCGATTTGCTAGTATCGGAAGTTTCAACTCAAGCAAGTGAATTAATTCCGAATGAAAAAATTACAGTTAGTTGGAAGGTAAAAAATATTGGAAAAAATATTGCTTCGGGAGGTTGGACAGAGCAAATAAGCCTAATTTCAGAAAAAACCGGACAAAAATACTTGTTAGGTAATGTTTTTTATGAAAACAATCTAAACGTTGGGGAAAATAGTAATAGACAAGGTGAATTTATATTGCCTAAAATATTAGGTTTTGATGGATCTTGTAAATTAGAAGTGAAGGTAATACCGGAACCTGCCGTAAAAGAACCCGAATCAGATAGAGATAATAATATATCTCTTTCAGCCCATAGTTATGTAGTTAATAAAAAATTGTTTATTGAAGCAGATAAAAAAGAAATTAAAGAAAATTCAAATGAAAAGATAAAATTTATACTTAGCAGAAGTGGTGATAACTCTAGCGAACAAAAATTCTTAATTAACAGTTCTTTGGACGGACAGTTAAATCTACCCTCATATGCGATTATAAAAAAGGGAGAATCCTCCGTGGCTTTTTATGCTAATGCTATAGACAACACTTTATATGATGGAAATAGAGCAGTTAAAATAGAAATTTCAGGTAATGAGTATCCCAAAAATTATGTAGAAATAACGATTATCGATGACGAAATACCCTATTTTAATATAAGTGCTACTAAAGACCAATTAAATTCAGGCGAAAAAACTTTGATTAACATAGATTTAATTCAAGCCTCATCACAAGATATAAAAATCAGTTTAGAAACCGATTATTCCAAACGATTAAAAATTCCTGAAGAAATTGTTTTAAAAGCAGGAAAAACTCACATTTCATTTGAAGCTGAATATATTAATTCACAAATTCCTGAAATAGAAGTCAATGCCAAAATCATTGCACGTGCTGTTGGCTATAAACAAGAAAATATTGATATAAAACTAAATAAAGCCAATATTCCCACTTTTGAATTTACTATATCTCCTTCAACTATTTCCGAAGGAGATGGGAGCTATGCTACATCAGCCGTAATCCGTAGATTAGATAATTTTAAAAGTAATGTAACACTTTTACTAAAAGCAGATTTAGCAGATGCATTATTACTTCCTTCCAAAATAGTTTTTGTAGAGGGACAAACACAACAAAAATTTTTCATAGGAGCAGTAGATAACTCAATCGTTGAGGGAACTAGGGAAGTTACCATTACGGCTTCTTTGCTTTTTCCTAATTGTGGATGTAGTGGAGGGTCAAGTGGAATAGCAAATACCGAATATCAATCTAAAGTTACGATCTTAGATAATGACGGTTTAGCTTTATTGGTTAAAGCAAGCCCTTCTACCGTTAAAGCAGGAATACAAAAAGCAGGAAAGATTGTAATTTCTCGCAATACGGTAAGAAGTGAAGATATAAATAATTCATTGCTTGTTAATTTATCTACCGATTCGCCAACGATTGTTGACATTCCGAAAACTGCTGAAATTTTCCCGGGTCAGAAATCCATTGAAGTCGAATTTAACACTATTATAGATCCTAACAAAAAGGGAGATCAAACTATAAGAATACAAGCAGAAGCAGATAAATATAGTTCCGGTTTCGGCTGGCTATTAGTTACCGATCAAAATAAGCCGGATGCAATCATTACTTCTATAACAATACCTTCAAAAACAGAAGGAGGAGCTTTAACGGAAGTGGTATCGCAACTTAAAAATCAGGGATTTGCTACACTTCCTAAAGGAATGAAAATAGAATATTATTTATCAACCAATACTTCTATAAATAATTTAAAACCTTTTGATGTTACTACCCTTAATGAAGAAGTTAAACCGGGAAAAAGTTTAGATTTCAAGCATTCAATACAATTTCCATATAAAGCCGGTACCTTTAATTTAATTATAGTTCTTAATTCTGATAAAAATACAGAAGAATTGAGTTATATAAATAATCAATTTCATAAAGAAATCGAACTATTGCCAAGTTATACAGCAGAAATTAAAGTAGATAAAAATGTATATAAACCGGGTGAAGTAATTCATATGGAAGGTTTAGCTAAACACTTAAATGGAAGTTTAGCAGCCAATAAGCCAGTAGATATTATAATAAATAATGGTAATTTTATTAGAACTTTTGCAATAACGACTAATTCATTAGGAAATTTTGCATATGATTTTGTTCCACTTCAAGGAGAAAACGGTCATTATGAAATTTCTTCGGGATATCCGGGTGCTAAATTTAAGTCTCAAGACGAATTTGATTTACTTGGGGTAGAATGGATCAACAAGCCATTAGACTTTTTAAAATGGGAAGTTACTGAAGGAACTGAATGGCAAGGTGAGTTTAAGTTGAAAAACAATACCCATACCAATTTGACTAACGTAAATATAAAATTACCATCTGAAACCGATTTTACAGTTAAGACTCAGTCGATAAATTTAAAAGCAGGTCAGGAAGGAACTATAAAATATAGTATTATTCCTAAAGGCCCTTCAACGATACGAGAATATTCTGAAATAAAAGCAGAATTTATTTCTGAGGAAGGAGTAAAAACGCCATTTACATCCTGGTATTATTGCCATACTGAACAAGCAAAATTAATTGCAGATCCGGTTAGTATTGCCACAACCATGGTAAAAGGCAAATCAAGGTTATATGAACTAAAGATTATAAATATAGGTTCAACGAATGCTAAAAATATAAAAATTGATATTCCGAAATTAGAATGGTTAAAATTAAAATCTCCTCAAAAAATAGATCAATTAGGATCAACTGATACTTTAACAGTAGTGTTAGAATTAAAGCCTACTGAAAAACAGCAAATTAATGTTCCTTTAACAGGTAATTTATCAGTGAATTTATCTAACGGAACCGGTGTTAGTATTCCATTTAAAATTGAAACAGTATCTGAAGATAAAGGAACACTACAAATAGATGTAGTAGATGAATATACCTATAATACGGAAAAAGCACCTCATGTACAAGGAGCTAAAGTAGTGGTGAGACATCCTTATACAGGTGTAGTGGTTGCAGAAGGTGAGACGGATAACAATGGAGTGTTTTCTGCGGAGAATATTCCAGAAGGATGGTATAAAGTTACTGTATCAGCTCATAAACATGATTCTTACCAAAATAATTTTGAAGTAGAGCCCGGGAAAAACAATAAACAAACTGTGTTTTTAGCATATCAGGCAGTTTCGTACCAATGGGTAGTAAAACCTACAGAAATAGAAGATCAATATCAGACTGATTTAGATGTAAAATTTGAAACTAATGTTCCGAAACCTGTTCTCATTGTTGATATAGATAAATCTGTAATTGATTTGGAAATAGGACAAAGTAAGATAAGTTATGTAACTATCACTAACCATGGATTAATTAATGCTTTAGACGCTAAAATATCCATAAGGCAAATCAATGGGTATTCATTTACGCCATTAATTGATCGATTAGATGTTATACAGGCCAAAACCTCAGTTATTATTCCTGTTTTAATTGAAAAAATTCCGGAATCGAGATCAATTTTTCCTTGTTTTGCATTGTTTGATGTGATGGCCCTTTTTCCATGTGGTCCATCATTGGGTGAGATTGCTGCTTCTGGAAATTTTATAGTTGTTGGAGATTGTGATTATGATATTAATTCTCCAATTATAAATATTGACGATCATAATATTAGACCTTCGTTAGAACAAATCGAGGGGAATATCAATACGCCAAGTAGTATCACTCCTATAGTAATAAATATACCAGATGCTTGTGATTGGTCATGTGTAATAGGAATTCTTAATACTATATTTACTTGTCATCCTGCGGCAAGTACTGTGAAAGAGATAGGAACTTGTGCTATATCACTTATGACTACAAGTGATTATGTAGAATTAGCTAGTGCAGTAGTTGGATGTGGACATTCTTATCTTAAAAAACTTATTAAATTGCCATCAAATTGTGTTATAAGTACAGCAACTACTATATATTCATGTGTTGGTAGTTTGATAGACTATTTAAAAGAGAAAAATTCTCAAAAAAGAAGTTCTTATGATGATGATTTAGATAAATTAAATAAATTTTTATTAATTGCAGATGATTTTACTGCTATTGATAAAGCTGATAAAGCTCAGGATAAAAGAAATACAATGATATTTAATGATGAAAATTGGGATGATAATGATGATTTTTATCTATTACTAAATGAAGTTGCAGAATTTTTGGATAATGATAAAAAATTTAGTTTAAATGAAAGAATAAATATTAAACAAAATTTAAAAAACACCGCATATAATGAGACTTACATAGATAATTTTTTTGAAAGATGGAATTCATCGGTAGAGGCATGGAATATGGGAGTTTTATCTCCTAATAAAGAGTTTCCTAATATCATAAGTAAGGATAGTTTAAATCATTACAAAAAAGAGATTGAGGATGTTAATAAGTATGTCACTGATAGAGGCTATCAATCTGCAGAAAAGATGTATCAAGATGACCTAGAATTTATATATGCGGAACGAAAAGAAATGAATGAAAAAAGCTCTTCCGTTTGTGCCACAGTTTCCGTACGCTTTTCTCAAAAAATGACAATGACAAGGGAAGCTTTTGAAGGAACTTTAGATATAAATAATAGCTCCTCTAAAGAAATAAAAGATATTAATTTAGATTTAGTTATTACAGACGAAGAGGGTAATGATAGTACTCATTTATTCCAGATCAATAAAGATGACTTTTTAAGCGGTGTAGGAATAGTAAAACCTAATTCTAGCGGAGTGGGAACAGTAATTTATATCCCTACCAAAGATGCTGCTCCAACCCTATCAAAATCCTACTCATTTGGTGGAACTCTTTCTTATTTTGATCCTGAAATAGGTGAAAAAGTAAGTGCAAAATTATTTCCGGTAACTTTAGAAGTAAATCCGAGCCCCGATTTAGTATTGCATTACTTTATGCAACGAGACATTATCGGAGATGATCCTTTAACAGAAAAGGTAGAGCCTATGGTGCCTGCTGAAATGTCTTTACTTATTAAAAACGAAGGATATGGCATTGCTAAAAATGTTAAAGTACAATCAATGCAGCCAGAAATTATTGAGAATAAAAAAGGACTATTAATTGATTTTGAAATGATAGGAAGTGCTATGAATAATAATCCTAAACAATTAGGCTTATTAGATATAGAATTTGGAAATATTGCACCGCAAAAATCAATGGTTGGACAATGGTGGTTTACCAGCTCCTTATTAGGTCATTTTGTAAAATATGATATTAAGGTAAAACATTTAAATAGTTATGGAAACAAAGATCTTAGTCTAATAAAAGAATATAAAATTCATGAATTGATTAAGAGTGTGAAAGCTTACGGTGAAGGACATGATGATATTGCTGACTTTTTAGTTAATGATATTCCGGATTTAAATGATACACCGGATATGATTTATTATTCTAATGGGGAAAGTGAAGAAGTGTCTCAAGCATCGTCCATCACTGTTAGTAATGATATTTCACCTAAACAACTTACTACACAACTATCATTCAATCCATTATTCATGGGATGGAATTACGGAAATACAGATGATCCGGGTAAAAATTTATATAAATTAGTAAAAGTCGTACGTAATTCAGATAAAATAGAAATGCCTGTTGAAAACTTTTGGCAGACATTTGTAACTCTAAGAGACGGTAAAGATCCTAAATATGAAAATAAACTTCATTTTGTGGATAAAGTATCTGGTAATTCTAGTTATACACTTTATTATAGTCCAATAGAGACTAATTTACCAAAAGTAGTATCATTTACAAATGTACCGGAAAATACAACTACTCAACCGGTAGAATACGTACAAGTCAATTTTAATAAATCTATTCAAAAAGAAACATTTACTTATAAGAATTTAAAATTGATTTATCAAGGAGCTACAATTTCATTAAATAATAATAATGTAAAGATTGGAGCTATTAACGACTCTGTATATGTAGTGGATTTAAAACCTTTAACTCAATCTTCCGGATATTATGAGTTAACTGTACAATGTGATGGTATAAGAGATATTAATGGCAATAGTGGAAATGAAGGAAAATCCGTTTCATGGACACAGGTTATTAATGAGTTAGGAATTATGCAAATTACTTCCGATCAAAATAAATGTCAACCATTAAATAGCATTGAAGTTATATTCAATAAGAAAGTATTGCCTAAAGATTTTACTCAAGATAAAATTACATTAAATGGAAAAGTAAGGGATATTACCATTACGAATGTGGCAGGTGGATTAAAATATTCTATCAGTGGATTGGAAGAATATAATAAGGAAAATGGAAGCTATGAATTAGCAATAAATTTACCGGACATGATATCAGAAGATGGATCGAAAGGATTAGTTATTCAAAAATATACTTGGAAGGTAGATAAAATTAATCCTGAGATAGATCAATTTGAGCTTAAGTATCAGGGATCCGTTCATACGCAAAATGTAACAGATGTACTTGTAACTGTTAATAAACCTTTAGCCACAGAATTTAACTCTGAATGGATTAAATTATATAAAGGCTCAACAATACAAAATGTAGAATTTGAAGTATTAAAACAAGACGCTTTACATTATTTAATATCTGGTTTAGGAATTTATACTCAGCAAGAGGGATCCTATAAATTAATAGTGGATCAATCCAATTTTATAGATGAACATGGAAATTATGGAAATGGAACTGCGAGTAAAAATTGGCAAGTAAACTTCGATAAACCTTTAGGAGTTATTAATATGCATATTACTCCTGATAGAGGAATATCATCTACAGACCATATAACTTCCGGTGATGATGTTAAATTATTATTAGAAACAATTGAGGATAAAAGAATTGTAGCAATTTATGTAAGCACCCCTATGGGAGAAACTTTAATACAAAAAATAAATAAAGATGCTCATGGGGTAATAGAAATACCGATAGGAAACTATAAAGGTAAAAATACTTTTAAGGCTATAGTTTATGATTATCTAGAAAATGCTAGTAATCCGGTTACATTAGAAACCTATATTGATGGAACACAATTAGGAGCTAACTTTATTGAGATAACAAAAAAATCACAATCTTGTTCAGAAATCGAAAGTTTAAATGTAATTTTCACAGAGGATATAGATAAGTCGGAATTTACTTCAGATGCTTTAATTGTTAAGGCCGGAGGAGTAAAACTATCAACTCATGATTTGAAAATTAGTTCTATTTCCGATAGAGAATTTACTATATCAAATGTTGAAAGTCTTAAAAACAATGGAGATATTGTAGTAGGAATAGATCTAAGTTATTTACATAAAAAAATAAGTGGATTACAAGGAAATGGTATAGTAACAAATCAATTAGGAGAAATTTACTATTATCAATCAGAAATTTCAGGTCCTTTATCATCTTTGGTGAATTCTACAAATACGTATGTTGCAACTAAGGGTATGAATGAATACAAATGGTCAGTTACAGGAGGAATAATAGTTAATAACAATACAAATGAAGTTAGCATTCAATGGATTGAAAAAGGAGACCAAATTATAACATTAGAATATCAGACACCAACGCTATGTGAAAAATCTGTTTCAATAAATGTAAAAATAGATGATGCATTAGCCGTAGATGATATTGAAAATGATCAATCTAAAGTTTTGAGAATATCACCTGTACCTAATAAGGGAAATTTCAAATTATTTATGAAAGGGAACAAGGGTATATATACATTATCTATATATGATCAGTCAGGAAAAATAATTTATAATGAAGAGAAAGTAAAAGTTACTGATGATTTTCACAAAGAAGTGAATATAAGCCCTATTCAAAGTGGTATTTACTATGTAATCTTACATAATTCAAAAAAATCATTTAAAATTAAAATATTAGTTGATTAAATAAATTAATTTTAAAAAGCCCTTTCTAATTTAGAAAGGGCTTTTTTTATGATTATATTTTAAATTAATTTATAGTATAAATAAAATTTTTTGTCTTTAAAAAATCATCTTTATCCTTAAAATAAATATTTTATAGATTTAAATTCAAGTACAAAATTTGTATTTTAAATAATTAAATTTATTTAAAAGTAATATTTATTATATCTAAAGATGATAGAAGGGAAAATATCAAAATTGTTACCATGGGTAGCGGCTATGGCCATATTTATGCAATTTCTCGATTCAACTATTTTGAATACCGCTTTGCCGTCAATCGCCAATGATTTACATAAATCACCACTTGATATGCAATCCGTTTTAATAGCTTATGTATTAACTCTTGCCTTATTAATTCCTTTAAGTGGTTGGTTGTCAGATAAATTTGGGACTAAAAATATTTTTATACTCGCAGTTGCAATTTTTACTACAGGTTCATTTTTATGCGTACTATCAGTGTCATTAAAGATGTTAGTTTTTATGAGAATTATACAAGCCGTAGGAGGGGCAATGATGGTTCCCGTGTCAAGATTAACCTTGATCTATTCATATCCTAAATATCAGCTGTTAAGAGTTATTAATTTTATAACTATTCCCGGCTTAATTGGACCGGTTATAGGCCCTACATTAGGAGGTTGGTTAGTAGAAATTGCGAGCTGGCACTGGATTTTTTTGATCAATATTCCCATAGGTATTTTTGGTATAATCGTAGCTTGTAAAGCTGTTCCCAATTATAAAAAAAAGAGCGGAAAATTTGATTTTATAGGATTTCTTTTATTCAGTTTAGGACTGGTATTAGTTTCTTTAAGTTTAGAATTTGCGGGAGAGGGGATGACTAGTATAATAAATGTTCTTATTTTATTAGTTTTAGGTTTATCTTTATTGTTTATTTATAGTATTTATTCAAAAAAAATTAATAATCCGATTATTGACCTAAATTTATTTAAAATAAGAACTCTAAGGATAGGCATTATAGGAAATCTAATTACACGTTTAGGTATTGGCGGTGTTCCATTAATGCTTCCATTGATGTTGCAGGTAGGTTTCGCAAAATCACCTACAGTTTCGGGAATGTTATTAATATTTTCGGCAATTTCTACAATTGTAGCCAAATCATGGGTAATACCTTTTGTTAAAAAATTTGGATACAGAAATTTATTGATTTCAAATACGATAATTTTAGGAATCTCTATTTCCTTGTTTTCTTTGCCTGAAAAAAGTACATCTTTACTTTTTTTTATTCCAATTCTTATAATTTACGGTTTTTTTAATTCTATTCAGATGACATCTATGAATAGTGTTTCATTAGCAGATTTAACGCCTCATAATGCAAGTGGAGGAAATACAATACTTTCAGTTACGCAACAACTTTCTATAAGTTTTGGGATATCCCTTAGTTCAATAATCTTGCGAGGATTTAATTTATCTAATATTTTTGAGGATATCAGTTCAAGCTTTAAAGCAACCTTATTAATATTAGGAGTAATAACCGTAGCTTCTTCATTTACATTTAGATATCTAAAATCCGGAGATGGTGAGGAAATGTCAGGAATGAAAAAACCTAGTTAAATACATTTAAAGTTAATTCAATAATTGATATTTAAAAATAAAATAAGTTTATAATTTGTTTATTTTTGTATAAACAAACTATTTTTATGAAACATATATTTTTAAGTATAGTGTTATGCATACCCCTTTTAATTACAGCACAAAAAAAAACAATTTATTCAAAGGGAGGGTTACGAATTGATCCATCATTTGTAGATGAAAAAGTGGGAGATAGTGTAAAAAAAATAAATACTATTTTTCATTTTAAAAACGATACTAAAAATTATTTTATTAAAATTTTAAACCTCGATGGTAAAACTTATGCTCAAGGAATAAGCGAATTTATTAAGCTTGATTTTAATAGTAGAAAGGGGGGAGACTTGCATCGTAAAGTTGAAAAATTCACTAATATTAAAATTGAAGATGGGAATATAATTTCTGACCAATTAAAGGCCTCATTTATATATTTGAAAGAAAAAGATAATGCTTATAATGAATTTAATACGAATATTAAATTAATGGTATGTAGTAATGGTAAAGGCAATATTAGAAATTGTCGCATAAATGATGATGAAGTTATATTAACACCTAAAGAATTTCCCGGTAAATATCCTCAAACAGCTTTTACACGTTTAGGAGTTGATGATCTAAAAGATAAAAAACCTAAGGAGTTGGAATTAATGAAAAATGAAATTTATGCCAGATACGGATATAATTTTTCAAATAAGGATGAAGTAAAGTATTTTTATAACCAAGAATGGTATGAACCTATTATTGATAATAAAAATATAGAATTAAATGATTTGGAATCAGATAATGTTGCAATGATTGATCTGTTCAAAGGGGCACTAACTTATAAAGATATTAATATAAAATCATACGGTCACATCCTACCACTGGTGACAGCAAGTAATACACTATATGATAAAGACGCTCTAAAAAGTATATTGCATTTTGTTAAAGATAGTTTAGATGGGAAAAAATGTAAACTAATAGAATTTAATAAAAATGGAATTTCCTTATTTGAGCGAGACTGCATAACTAAAAAAGATAATTATGTGAATTATTTCAATAATGATTTTTTAATCCAGCATATAGATGATATATATGATACCTTTTATTATTATGATAAAAATGGGTTACCTTATAAATCCGTGAAACTCGACTATAAAAATCAAACAACTGAAGAAACATATTTTTATTATAATAGCAATGAAAATATAATTAAAAAAGACATATTTCAAAATAATGATTTTAATAATACTGTGTATTATGACTATGATAAGCAGGGAAATATAAAAAAAGAGTATTCTAAAGATGATGATGGATCAGAACATATGGTTACTGAATTCAGATATGATAAAAATAATATGTTAACTGAATATATTAAAGATAAAGATCTTCATTGTAATTATTCATATAATAACTTTAACGATGTTATTTTAGAAACAAAATGTTATATCTTTGAAAAAGGTGTGGAAAGAATAAAACAAAAAACCGATATAAAAGTTTTAGTGACAAATCGTGAAATAGATAATAGATTAAATACTGTCATGTATAATGAAAAAGATAGCACAAATTCTTCGTTAAATAAGATAGAACTGAAATATAATAATTAAATAATTTCTTAAAAATAAATGTTAGATATAAGTTATTATAGTTATATCTAACATTTAAAAATAAATTTGTATAAATAATATTTATTATTACAAGATGAACCATCGGGTTTTTAATTATTTCTAAAATGAAATTAAAATATTAAACGGCAACTTCTGCTTTTATATGAGGATCTGGATTGTAACCTTCTATAGAAAAATCTTCATATTGAAAATTAAAAATATCCTTTCTTAGCGGATTAAGATGTAAAGTAGGTAGTGAATGCGGTTTACGTGCTAATTGGAGTTTCACTTGATCTATATGATTTTTATATATATGGACATCTCCGAAAGTGTGAATAAATTCTCCAACTTTTAAATTACAAACTTGAGCCATCATACACAAGAGTAAAGAATAAGATGCTATATTAAACGGTACACCTAAAAAAACATCTGCGCTTCTTTGATACAATTGTAAAGATAGTCTTTCATCTGCCACATAAAATTGGAATAAAGCATGACAAGGAGCAAGAGCCATTTGAGGGATGTCTGCCACATTCCAAGCAGAAACAAGCATTCGACGAGAATTTGGGTTATTTTTAATTTGATCTAATATCTCAGAAATTTGATCAATATGTTTGCCGTCGGGAGCTCCCCAACTTCTCCATTGATATCCATAAATAGGGCCTAAATCGCCGTTTTTATCAGCCCATTCGTTCCATATGCGAACCTTGTTATCATTCAAATATTTAATATTTGTATCACCTTTCAAAAACCAAAGTAATTCATAAATAATGGAACGTAAATGTAATTTTTTAGTTGTTAAAAGTGGAAACCCTTTTTGTAAATCGAAACGCAATTGATAACCGAAGGTACTGATAGTTCCGGTTCCGGTTCTATCTTGCTTATAGGTTCCCTTATCTAAAATATGCTGTAATAATTCTAAATAAACCTGCATTTATAGTATATATTTATATTTTTTTCCTTAATCTGGCTACAGGAATATTGAGTTGATCCCTATATTTCGCAATGGTTCTACGCGCAATATTATATCCTTTATCATTAAGGATTTTCATCAAGTTATCATCAGTAAGGGGTTTCTTAGTGTCCTCATTTTCAATAACTTCTTGTAATATAGTTTTTATCTCCCGAGTGGATACTTCATCACCCTCTGAATTGGTAAGACTTTCGGAAAATAAATCTTTAATTAATAAGGTTCCATAAGGGGTATTAACATATTTACTATTGGCTACTCTAGAAATAGTTGAAATATCCAAACCAGTTATTTCAGCAATATCTTTAAGAATCATCGGCTTAATTTGTTCTTCATCACCGGACAAAAAATAATCTTCTTGATAATCCATAATGGATTTCATGGTAATGTATAAAGTTTGCTGACGTTGCTTAACCGCATCAATAAACCATTTAGCGGAATCTAATTTCTGTTTTACAAACATTACCGCATCTTTTTGTTCTCGTGATTTATTTTCCGTATTCTTATAGGTATCTAACATTTCAGAATATTCCCTGGAAATTTTTAATTCCGGTGCATTTCTTCCATTAAGCGTAAGTTCCAACTCTCCATTAACAATTCTAATAGTAAAATCAGGAATTATTTGCTCCGTATTTTTCGAATTATTAGTAAAGGCTTTCCCCGGTTTAGGATTTAAGCGTTCAATTTCACTAATAGCACTTTTAAGTTTATCTTCTGAAATAGAAAATTTTTGCTGAATTTTATTATAATGCTTTTTTGTAAAAGCGTCGAACATTTCATTGATTATTTTATAAGCAAGTTCCGTTGATTCTGTATTATTTTTTGATCTGAGCTGAAGTAGTAAACATTCACGTAAATCTCTTGCTCCAATTCCAGTTGGATCCAATCTTTGGATATAATTGATTAGCAACTTTTCAATTGTTTTTACATCAGTATAGATTCCTTGAGTAAAAGCCAAATCATCAACAATTGAAGATAAATCTCTTCGTAAGTATCCATCATCATCTAAATTTCCAACTATAAAGTCGGCTATTTCTTCTTCATTTTCTGCTAGTCTGAATGTGTGTAATTGCGAACTAATATGTTCTTGAAATGATTCATATTGAGCATACGGTAATTCTTTTTCTTCATCATCATCACTATAATTATTAGATTGCATACGATAGCTGGGAACTTCATCATCACTGAGATATTCATCAATGTTTATATCTGGAGCATCAATAATTTCATTATCTCCAGAATCATCAAATTCATTTTCAGAATCAAAAGAATCCGCTGAATCATAATAATCATCATGGGAATCATCTTCTAAGGCAGGATTTTCTTCAATTTCTTGCTTAACTACTTCTTCAAAGGCTAGAGTGGGTAGCTGAACTAGTTTCATTAGTTGAATTTGTTGAGGAGATAGTTTTAGAAGTTGTTTTAATCTTAAATCCTGTTTTAACATAAATAGTTTCTTTAAAATAAAGTAATTTAAGTAAGTATAAATAAGGTTTATATTTTCAAATTTACACTTTTAAATTTGAAGATACAAATAAAGGCATAATTTTTGTAATGAATTTTTTTTGTATAAATGAAGAAAAGATATAATTTATATTAAAAGGAAATAAGTCTTATTTGTAATGTTTTGTTTTAGTTATATTTTATGATTTTTTTTTAACTATTTATATAGTAAAGGTATAATAAAAATAACATTTTTTTTAGAATCTTTTTGAGCTAAATTAATGGGCTAATTTTAACAATCAAGATATTATGTAAGTATGATTATTAAGGATTTATAATATGTATTTGTTAATACTAGTAATTTAAACTTAATAATATAATTTATTACTTAAAAAATATATGTTTGATCTATATAAAATTAAAAAGATGTTTAATTTTCATTAAACATCTTTTTAATTTTATAATAATATTATTAAAATTCAGCATTTTTAGGTGTTCTCGGAAAAGGTATTACATCACGAATATTTCCCATACCTGTTACAAATAAAACCAGACGTTCTAAACCAAGTCCAAAGCCGGAATGTGGAACGGTACCGTATTTGCGAGTATCTAAATACCACCATAATTCTTTTTCATCAATATTCATATCCTGCATTTTTTGCTTTAAAACTTCAATTCTTTCTTCTCGTTGGGATCCACCAATAATTTCTCCGATTCCCGGGAATAACACATCCATGGCACGAACTGTTTTATGATCATCATTTAATCGCATATAAAAAGCTTTTATTTTCGCGGGATAATCATAGAGAACTACCGGACTTTTAAAATGTTTTTCAACTAAATATCGTTCATGTTCAGATTGTAAATCAGCTCCCCATTCATCTATGAGATATTTAAATTTTTTCTTTTGGTTAGGTTTTGAATTTTTAAGGATTTCTATTGCTTCTGTATAGCTAAGTCTTATGAATTTATTTTTTAGAACAAAATCTAGCTTCTCAAGTAGATTCTGATCAGATTTTTCTTCTTTTGGCTTTTGTTTTTGTTCATCTTCAAATCTTTTATTTAAGAAATCTAAGTCTTCTTTACAATGATCAACGGCATATTGTATACAATACTTAAGGAAGTCTTCAGCAAGATTCATATCGTCATCTAAATCATAAAAGGCTACTTCCGGTTCTACCATCCAAAATTCTGCTAAATGACGGGTCGTATTTGAATTCTCAGCTCTAAAAGTTGGTCCAAATGTATATACTTTTCCTAAGCCCATAGCAGCAGTTTCAGCTTCCAACTGACCAGAAACCGTTAAATTGGTTTTTTTGCCAAAAAAATCCTGCGAAAAATCGGTTTTTCCATCCGTATCTTTAGGTATATTTTCTAAATTCAAATTGGTAACGGTAAACATTTCCCCAGCACCTTCTGCATCCGATCCTGTAATTATCGGAGTGTTGATATAGCAAAATCCATTTTTATTAAAATATTGGTGAATGGCAAAACTTAACGCATTTCTCACTCTCATTACTGCAGCAAACGTGTTGGTACGAAAACGAAGATGAGCCTGTTCTCTTAATTTTTCCAAAGAATGTTTTTTAGGCTGTAAAATAGTTTCTTGTACATCTTCGGGGTTGGCAAATCCATATACTTTTATAACATTTGCAACGACTTCTATATCTTGACCGGCTCCTTTACTTTCCGTTACCATGCCTTCAACGTATAATGAAGATGCAGTGGTAATTTGTTTTAAGGTTTCTGTATCGAAATTGTTATAATTGATAATAATTTGAATATTATTTTGTCCGGAACCGTCATTTAACGCAATAAATTGATTGGAACGAAATGAGCGCACCCAACCTCTTACTATTACTTCTTCCTGTAAAGCATCTTTTCCTTTAGCTAACAATTCTTTAATACTGTAATCCTTCATTTAAAATTTTTTTATCGTAAGCAAATATAAATAAATTCCTTAGTAATTTTATCGTCCTATTTGATATATATAATCTTTTTACTCAATTATAATTTTCTAAATAATATAAATTATAGTTATGGATATTTATATTTATTTATATTCGGTAGAGGATAATCACCAAATAAAGGAGCTAAACGTATTGCGGAAAATACCATATTAGAATATTTGTTTCCTATGGCTATGATAGTAACTTTTTCATCCAATAAATGAATAAATATGGCTTTGCTACCATGCCACCATCCCGTATGATAAATTAATTTTTTACCGTTGTTAAACACCATTAAACGCATGCCCAAACCATAATTTTTAATATTGGGGATTTCATTGCTATAAGGAGTATACATTTTATCTAATAAATCTTTTCGTAAAAAATTCGGAGCAAACATTGCCTGGCTTAATCTGAAAAGATCTTTAGGTGTGGTATAAAGATTTTTATCTCCATAGACTAAATCAAGATGATTAAATTGATAAGGTTTACCGTTCGGATAATAAGATAGGGTAGCTTTTTTTAAATCTTTTTCTTGAAGTATATATGAATTGTTCATTCCTAAAGGCCTAAATATCATAATATTTATTGCTTCAGGGAATGACATTTTAGTTATTTTTTCTACAACTAAAGCTAATAGGGCAAAATTGGTATTAGAATAAGAAAAATGTGTATCTCTTATTGATTGTAGAGTTGGAACATAGGTTGAAAACAAGGATAGAATGTCGTCATTGGTTATTTTATTTCTTTTATCCCACGTTTTAGTACCATCAACCAAATGGGTATATTCAGGAAGCCCGCTTCGATGAGTCAATAAGTCGTGTATAGTTATATCCGGATAAGGAAATTTAGTAAGTATGGTCTTTATTTTTTGATCTAAATTAAGCTTATTGGCTTCAACTAATTTTAAAATAGCTAATGAAGTTATAATTTTGCTTACTGAAGCGACATGTAAAGGAGTTTGAGAAGAAATTAATGTTTTGTTTTCAAAATTTGAGAATCCGTTATACTTTTCCAACAATATATTATTACCTCTAGCAACTAAAATACTGCCATTTAGGTTATATGTCTTCCAAACATATGTATAATATTTATTTAGTTGATATATAATGCTATCATCATTAGTTGAATGGTTATCCTTTTTTGTAAAAATTTTATTAAAATTTATATCATAATATCCGGGAATTAAGGAAGGAGTATTTTGCTTAACCTTTTTTACTTCAACATTATTTTTTTTACAATTGATAAAAATAAAATTGAAAAGGCTAAATAATAATAATATAATGCAAATAAATTTTTTATACATTTTTACATGAATATTTTAATATTATTTCTTATAAAACTATTGTGCAAGTTAATTTTTATAATCTTAATTATTTATTAAAATAAATATAAATTGTTATAAAAATAAAATATCTCAAATTTGAGAAATTAAATACTTTCGGCTAAAATGCAAACATTTCCTTCTAGAGAACGTGTGAATATTAGATAGATGTCACCACCTTCAATAAGATTATATTTTTTTTTGATTTCTTCCGGCTTTATGGGATAATTTTTGCTAATTATATTAAATTTTTTATTATTTGTCTTTTTAGGATTAAAATTTTTATCAATAATTGATAATATCCGTCCTGGAAAATCTTCTATTTTTTTTTCAGAGGTATAAATATGAGTATTAGAATGCAATTTTTCAAGTTTAAATTTATTGCCGATAAGTTTGAAGGCTCCTGATTTTAAAAGAGATGAATTAGGTTGATATAAATACGATTTAGGAAGTGAATAGGAGGGAGTATCAGAGAGTTTTTCATCTCGCCAGTTAAAGTGAAAATCGGGTTGTTTTGTTTCTAGGTTTACGCAATGAATATAAGGATTATTCAAATATTCTAATTTTTCAGATCTTAATTCCAATACTAATTCTTTGGTTTCGTTTTTAACTGATACAATATATATATTAGATATGGGCAATTGGTCTATTACTTTTTGCAAGTCTAAAAGAGGTGATAATTTAATAAAGATTTTCGATGTAAATTTAAATAATTGATTTTGTAAATCTAGAATGTTTGGTGACAAGTCCATAATTTCAATTTTTTTATTTTTATTTACATCTCTACGTGAAGGATCTAAATAAATAAAATCAAATGATTGAGTATTTTCAGATATAAATTCTTCAGCGGTTTTATTAATAAAATGAATATCTCTTTTTTTCAAGCTAAAAAAATTGTGTTTTACAATCTCCAATAATTCATAGTTTGGTTCAACATAAAAAAAATTAGTTGCATTCTCTGAGATGAAATAACAGTCGATTCCGGTACCTCCGGTTAAATCGATTCCATTTTTACCTGTAATAATTTTTTTCTTATACAAAGCTGTGCTTTGAGAAGATGCTTGTTCTAAATTTAGATGAGGAGGATAAATGATTCGATTGTTATTATAGAGAAAAGGTAATTTTTTTTGAGCAATTTTTTTTCCTTGAATTTGTTGAACTAATTCAAGGGAAGAGATGTTATTAAAAGGTGATTTTCTAAATCTTAATTTAGATAAATCAGAATATAAATTTTGGGTTATATATTCTTGTACTTCTTCATTTATAAGTTGTTTATTAATCACTATTATATAATACAATTTTATATTAAAGAAAAAATTTTAATAGCTAAAATACAATAGTTAAGCATAGCATTATTTATTATAATTTTTAATTTTACTTGAGCCAGTTAATTATAT
Organism: uncultured Apibacter sp.; assembly: GCF_946479295.1. Classification (NCBI taxonomy): domain Bacteria; kingdom Pseudomonadati; phylum Bacteroidota; class Flavobacteriia; order Flavobacteriales; family Weeksellaceae; genus Apibacter; species uncultured Apibacter sp. The sequence continues at coordinate 4,407 of NZ_CAMLFD010000004.1, read as the reverse complement.
CAATTTTATTTTAAAGTATAAATTGAAAACAATTATAAGTTTTTGGTAATAGCTTGAACAATTTTAAAGCGATTAAAAAAGCTTTTCAAAACTACTCGTAAAACCGTATAGCCTGGAATAGCAAAAGTAACTCCTATAGCTCCAAATAAAATTCCGGATATCAACATAACTAAAAAAATTTCCAACGGATGAGATTTTACACTTTTTGCATAAATCAATGGCTGGAAAATAGCATTATCTATCAATTGAGCAATTAGGTATAAAATACTAATCCAAAATATAGTTGGTATAATTTGTGAATTAAAATCCATTCCCAAAGAAAACATGCTGCTCATACTTAATAAATTTATTATAAAAAAGCCAAGTAAAGGTCCTAAATAAGGAATTAAATTACAAAATGCACAGAACATAGCAATTATCACCATATCTTTAATTTTGAAACCACCTAAAATAGCTAAATACAATAAAAACATAGAACATATTTGTAAACAAATACCAAGAAAATACCGGGTAAGTAAGTCTTTAATATTTGAAAGTACTTGAATAACTTTTTTAATATTATTAGTAGGTACAGCTCCAATAATCATACGATTGAATAAGTCTTTTTCTCTTAAGAAAAAAAAGGTAATGAAAGTAACGGAAAATATAGAAATACCCAATTCAGCTAATAAAGAAAATCCGCTTTGAAGAGTATCCATATGTATTTTAAAATTATATTTTGAAGCAAATAATTGCGCATAATTATCTTCAAATAAATAAATATGTCTATTTTTTAAAGCTTCATCAATCAATTTAACCTGCTCGGTTATTGAATTTTGTAATTTATTAATGTCGAGAAGAGATAAGTTCCCTGCTTGTTCAAGAGCTAAAGGAATTACAAAACTTAGAAATGTAAGTAATATACCAACCATGATTGACAGCGTTATGAAAGCTGATATAGTATTGGAAATTCTAATTTTTTCGCTCAGAAAATTCATTAAAGGCCTGCCCATTAATGAAAAGGCAAATGCTACAAATATGTAGGCTAATACAAAACGTATTTTCCACAATAGAAAAAATAAAAGAACTGTGAGAAAAATTACTGATACAGCACTTATGATACCTTTGCTAATATCTTTATAATTCATATTTTTCAATAATTTGATTTTATGTGATATTTAAATAAAATTATCATTTTATTATATAGCTATTAATTTTATAGCTTTTAATAATTATTAATTATCATAAAATTAAGCTTTAATTAGATATAATTTAAAAATTTAATTATAATTATTTTTTCTCTAAAATTTTATTATTTTTCCCAAAGCTATCAAATTACAATATCTTTTCTAATTAATTTTTAATTCGAGAGTATCTAATAATAAATTATTTTGTCAAATGTACAAAGCATCAATTAATATAAGTAAAAAAAATTAAGGATTAGATTTAGAATTTATAGAATTATCTTTTGTAATTATTATGAAAATGTCTTCATTAAGTTTTTTAAAAAAATACTTTTCACGTGCATATTTTTCCCTAACTTCTCTATTATATTTTAAATTTTCATATTGAATATTTTCAGAATCTAATTTACTTTTATAATAGTCTTTCTCATGCTTTAATTTAGATATTTCATTATTTAACTCTTTATGAGTTAAGTAAGAATTAGTATCAATAAAAAACATCCATACAATGAAAATTAATGAAAGGTATAAATATATGTTGGAATACCAATGCTTACCAAAAATAGATTTCTTAGCAGAGGCTTTAGTTTTATTTTTTTCCATTTTTTTAATTTGTACGATTCTTCAAAGTGTTTTGTATTACTGTACTTAGTAGATCAATAGCAACGGTGTTTTTTTTCATAGTAGGAATTATAATATCTGCATATGCCATAGAAGGTTGTATAAATTCCTCATGCATCGGTTTTAAGGTAGATTGATATCGTTGTAAAACCTCCTCTAAATCTCTTCCTCTCTCCTGTATATCTCTTCTAATCCTTCTAATAAGTCTTTCATCTGAATCTACATTAACGTAAACTTTTACATCAAATTGTTTTCTAAGTTCGGGATTAGTCAATACTAAAATACCCTCTACAATTAATATTTCTTTAGGCTGAATAATAGTTATATCTTCAGTTCTGGAATGAGTTATAAAAGAATAAATAGGTTCTTCAACCGGTTGACCTGTCTTTAATTTTTTTACATGATCAATTAACAAATCGAAATCAATGGATCTTGGATGATCATAGTTTAACAATTCTCTTTCATCAAATGAAAGTTCTGGATTGTAGTGGTAATAATTATCTTGAGTTAATACATTTACATTATTAGAATCCAGCTGTTTAAGAATATTATTTACAACTGTAGTTTTTCCGGAACCAGTTCCTCCTGCAATACCAATAGTTAACATTTATCTTATACGTATATATTTTGAATTATATTTTTAAATTAGAAAATAATGTACCAAAATAAGCTATTAAAAAAATTAAAGCTCTTTTAGCTTTCCCTTAAAATCTAATATAGTTGTGTAATTTTTATCTTTCATAATTTCTTTTAGTTCAGTAAGTATTTTTGAAAATACTTTAGTACCATTTTTCATCAATTGAGTTCCTATTTGAACCATTGAAGCACCACATAAAATATGTTCAAAAACATCTTTACCGGATTCAACCCCACCACAACCTATTATTGAAATATCTTTTTTTAATAATTTATGAAACATTCTAACATTTGCTAAAGCAGTAGGTTTTACATAAGCACCTCCAATCCCCCCAAATCCACCTTTAGGCTTGATTACTACTGATTCGTCTTCAACATATAGTGCATTTCCAATACTATTAATACAGGTAATGAACCGTAACTGATATTTATTTAAAATACTTGCCATCATTTCAAAATGAACGATGTCGAAATATGGAGGTAATTTAACTCCTAAAGGTTTTGTATAGAAAGAGAATACTTGCTTTAAAACTTCATCGGTTCTATCAAAGTCATATCCGGTTTGGGGTTTTCCTGGAATATTTGGACAAGATAAATTTAATTCTACTAACCCTTGAAAATCTGAATTTTCAATTTGGGTTAGCATTTCAATATTATCTTCTAAAGTAAGACCTGCTACTGAAAAAAATAAATTATCATTTCCGGATTTATGTTCTTTTAGTGCATAATCAAGGTAAAACTCAAAGTCAAGGTTGGGCAATCCCATAGAAAATTTATACTTTCTGTTTATAAATCTACATATCTTAGAGTTGAGTTACCTTCTCAAGGAGATATTGAACAACTTTTAGTTATCAATGCTTCTGATTATGAATTTTTCATATTGATAATTCTTCTAAACTCATACATTGAACCCCGGAAGCATTCATTAAACAATTACAAAATGTTTTAGTTTCTAAAGATATCATTAATTTATTTTTTGCAAATATCTAAATATATAATATGACAATAAAAAGGTAATTATTGTTTAGTATGAAAAAAATGATGAATGTGATAAATCAATTTATGTGAAAGAAAGGCGGAAAATAGGATAAATTAAATTGGGGTTAATTTGAAGTTTAATTTTTTCTCTAATAATAAAATTTAATTAAAATATAATATTTGTATAGACACAATATTTGCGATACTTTTGTAATAGTAAAGATAATGTTATGAATAAGTGATTCTTTACATTTTTAATTTAAATATATAAATAATTTACTTAAATTATTTGAAGTCAGATAAAATGTAATAAAATTTTAAATTTATATAAATAATTAATAATAAAATAAATTTTATGGAAGAACAAACTAACCAAATCTATGAAAATTCTGCTTATACTAATAAAAAAAACGATATACAACAAAACAATGTACAACCCAAAAATTATAGGATATATGCTGTCATATCGACAATTCTTAGTGTTTTTGCCTGCAACACTATAGGACTCGTTTGCGGTATTATTGCTATTGTAAATGCCAATCAAGTATTTAGAGAATATGTACAAGGAAACTACTCTATTGCTTTATCTAAATCGAAAAATGCCAAAAATTTATCCAATGTTGCTTTTGGAATGTCCTTAGGTTTTATAATAGCTGGTATTTTTTATATGATAAAAGAATATAATACAGGTTCATGCCGCTAATTGCTGGTACAAAATGTTATAAAAAAATTAGTATGTTTAACGAAATATTTTATAGAATTGTATTTACAGAAATTCTAATTAATAAATATTCAATTTTATTTTTAACAATGCTGTTATTAGCATTTCAATATTATCTTATAAAGTAAGACCTGCTACTGAAAAAAATAAATTATCATTTCCAAATTTATGTTCTTTTAGTTCATAATCAAGGTAAAACTCAAAGCTAAGATTTCGTAATCCATAGAATTTATTACTTTCTAGTTGTAGATCTACATATCTTGGAGTTGAGTTACCTTCGGAGATATT